>JAIBDV010000001.1 GCA_024686055.1 Neptuniibacter sp. | reverse complement strand
TTTGTTCCTGGATGGTGACATCCAGTGCCGTGGTGGGCTCGTCGGCGATCAGTAATTCTGGGTCATTGGCCAGTGCCATGGCGATCATCACCCGCTGGCGCTGGCCGCCAGACAGCTCGTGCGGAAAGCTTTTTAACCGTGATTCAGGGGCCGGGATGCCGACCAGGTCGAGTAGCTCCAGCGTTCGCTGGCGGGCCTTACTACCGCTGAGGCCTTTGTGTAGTAGCAGGGTTTCACTGATCTGGCGCTCGATATTGTGCAGCGGGTTCAGTGAAGTCATCGGTTCCTGAAAAATCAGCCCGATACGGTCGCCACGCAGCTGGCGCATGCGGTCTTCGCTGGCTTGCAACAGATCTTCACCGTCATACAGAATCTCCCCACTGGGGTGGCTGGCAGCTGGATAAGGTAACAGGCGCAGTACCGACAGCGCGCTGACGGACTTGCCTGAGCCTGACTCGCCGACCAGGGCCATGGTTTTACCCCGGGCGATATCAAAGCTGATGTTCTTTACCACGGTACTGCTGGCCTGGCTGTTGCCATTGCTGAAGGCAACCGACAGGTTGCGGACCTGAATCAGCGTGCTCATGCTACTTTCCTCGGATCAAACGCATCACGGACGGCTTCGCCAATAAAGATCAGCAGGGTCAGCATAACGGACAGGACAACAAAGGCGGTGATGCCCAGCCAGGGGGCGTGCAGGTTATCTTTACCCTGCGCGACCATCTCACCCAGTGAGGGAGAGCCGGGTGGTAAACCAAAGCCGAGGAAATCCAGCGCGGTCAGGGTGACGATGGCACCGTTGAAGATAAAGGGCATGAAGGTCAGGGTCGCGACCATGGCGTTAGGCAGAATATGGCGAAACATAATTAGCCGGTCGGACAGTCCCAGCGCCCGTGCCGCACGGACGTATTCCAGATTACGCCCGCGCAGAAACTCAGCACGCACGATATCAACCAGGCTCATCCAGGAAAACAGCAGCATAATGCCCAGCAGCCACCAGAAATTAGGCTCGACGATACTGGCCAGAATAATCAGCAGAAACATCACCGGCAGGCCGGACCATATCTCGATAAAACGCTGAAAGTACAGATCGACTTTACCGCCATAGTAGCCCTGCACAGCCCCGGCAGCGACGCCGATCACCGAGCTGGCCAGCGTTAGCACCACAGCAAACAGCACTGAGATACGAAAGCCGTAGATACTGCGTGCCAGCAGATCACGGCCCTGATCATCGGTGCCCAGCCAGTTTTCACGGCTGGGTGCTGACGGGGCCGGGGTTGGCAGCTCGTAATTGATAGTGTCATAGCTGAACTGCACCAGCGGCCAGATCAGCCAGCCCTGGCCTTGTTCGGTGATCAGTTCCTGAATATAGGGGTCTTTGTAATCAGCCAGGGTATCAAACTCACCGCCAAAATCCAGCTCACTGTAGTCATTGAGCATAGGGCTGTAATACTCGCCCTGGTACTGGAGCAGCAGTGGTTTGTCGTTGGCGATCAGCTCAGCTCCCAGGCTGAGTACGAACAGCACCAGGAAGATCCACATTGACCAGTAACCCCGTCGATTGCGGGTAAAGGTGTCCAGCCGACGCTGATTGATCGGGCTCAGTTTTGCGCGCATCCCTCAGTACTCCCGGCTTTCAAAGTCGATACGGGGGTCAACCAGCGTATAGGTAATGTCGCTGATCAGCTTCAGAATCAGCCCCAGCAGGGTGAAGATATACAGGGTGCCAAAGATCACCGGATAGTCTCGCTTGATGACTGCCTCGTAGCCCAGCAAACCCAGTCCATCCAGCGAGAAAATTACCTCAATCAGCATGGAGCCGGTAAAGAAAATACCGATCAGTGCGGCAGGCATGCCCGCAATGATTAGCAGCATAGCGTTACGGAACACGTGGCCATAAAGTACCTGATTCTCTTTCAGGCCTTTGGCGCGGGCGGTCAGCACATACTGTTTGTTAATTTCATCCAGGAAGCTGTTTTTAGTCAGCATGGTGAGGGTGGCAAAGCTGCCGATTACTGAGGCGACGACGGGCAAGGTGATGTGCCAGAAGTAGTCTTTAATCTGACCCCAGGTGCTGAGCTGGTCAAAATTCGGCGAGGTCAGCCCACGCAGGGGGAACCAGTCAAAATAGGTACCGCCCGCGAAAATGACGATCAGCAGGATCGCGAACAGGAAGTTGGGGATGGCGTAGCCAATAATCACTGCCGTGCTGGACCAGACATCAAAGGGGGTACCGTCACGCACTGCTTTTTTTATCCCTAAGGGGACTGAGATCAGATAGGTGAGCAGGGTGGTCCAGAGCCCAAGGGAGATCGAGACCGGGAGCTTCTCCAGAATCAGGTCTACCACGGGTTTATCACTGTAGAAGCTTTTACCGAAGTCGAACACCAGATAGTTACCCAGCATCTGCAGGAAGCGTTCGTGGGCCGGTTTATCGAAGCCGTATAGCGCTTCGATCTCTTTAACCAGGTCCGGGTCCAGCCCGCGGCCACCCCGGTAGCTGCTTTCGCCGCTACTGGTGGTGGTTTGCACGGTATCGGTCTTTACGCCGCTGCCAACCCGGTTAGTTGCGCCAGGGTCCAGCCCTTCGAGCTGAGCGATGGTCTGTTCCACCGGCCCGCCTGGCGCTGCCTGTACAATCAAAAAGTTGATGGTGAGAATGCCCAGCAGGGTGGGGATAATCAGAAACAACCGGCGAAGAATATAGGCAGCCATCAGTTCGCTTCACTCAGTTCAGCATCAGGCTTCACCCACCAGGTGTTAAAGCCCAGGCTGTATTTGGGTCGCATTGCTGGTACGCCAAATTTGTTCCAGTAGGCAACCCGGTAGGTGCTGATGTGATACTGCGGAATTACATAATGATTCCACTGCAGTACCCGGTCCAGTGCCCGGCTGCGGGCAACCAGATCGGCCCGGGTCGGTGCCTGAATCAGCGTCTCAACCAGATAATCGATAGCCGGGTTTTTGATACCGATAATGTTCCGGGTGCCAGGCTGGTCTGCCATGGAGGAATGCCAGTAGTCGCGTTGCTCATTACCGGGTGAGCTGGACTGCGGGAAGCTGCCAACCAGCATGTCAAAGTCGTAGCTGCGGTAACGGTTGATGAACTGGGAGATATCGACCAGCCTGATCTGAACATCAACGCCCATGCGTTTCAGGTTGCGGGCAAAAGGGGCAATGATGCGTTCGAACGATTTGTCCCGCATCAGTATTTCAAATTTGAACTGCTTGCCACTGGTCTGATCAATCAATTTCCCTTTGTTGAGTTCCCAGCCTGCGCTGCGCAACAGGCGGAGGGCTTCACGCAGATGGCTACGGGTTTTACCGCTGCCATCGGTGGTTGGAGCACGGTAGACCGTGCTGAAAACCTCGGCAGGGACCTTGTTTCTGATCGGCTCCAGTACCGCCAGCTCACGCGCATCGGGCAGTTCGGTGGCCGCCATTTCGGAGTTGGCAAAATAGCTGTGGGTGCGTTTATAGGCGCTGTAAAAAATATTGCGGTTAGTCCATTCGAAATCGAAGGCGTAGCCCAGCGCCTGGCGAACCCGAGGGTCAGCAAACTGACTGCGACGGCTGTTCATGACGAAGCCCTGCATGCCCGTCGTATTCTGATGTTTCAGTTCCTGAATGACGATGCGGCCATCGCTGAATTGTGGTCCGGTGTAACCGGTTGCCCAGCGTTTGGATGAGTTCTCCAGTCGAAAGTCGTATTCACCGGCTTTGAAGGCTTCCAGAGATACGGTGTCGTCGCGATAGTAGTCGTAAGTGATGCTGCCGAAGTTATGAATACCTTTACTCACCGGCAAGCCTTCGGCCCAGTAGTCACTGCGCCGCTGGTAGGTAATGCTACGGCCCGATTCAAAGCTGGAGATGACGTAAGGACCGGAGCCAATCGGAAGTTCCAGCGTAGGGCTGCTGAAGTCTCGGGTTTCCCAGATATGTTTTGGCAGAATAGGCACTTCGCCAACAATCAGTGCCAGTTCACGGTTCTGGTTGGTACTGAAGTGAAATTTTACCCGGTGGGGGTTGATGACTTCGATCTTGCTGATATCGGCGTAGTAGGCGCGAAACAGCGGGGCACCTTTTTCACGGAGTAATTTGAAGGTGTAAACAACATCGTCTGCGGTTAACGGCTGGCCATCACTGAAACGAGCCTCGGGGCGCAGGTTGAAGGTAATAAAGCTGCGATCTTCCGGTACTTCCATTGATGCTGCCAGCAGCCCATACAGGGAGAAGGGCTCGTCATTGGCGCGCTCAAGCAAGCTGTCGTATATCAGCCCCAGACCGTCAGCCGATGCACCTTTGATAATAAACTGATTGAAACTGTCGAACGTACCGACACCGGCCTGAGTGACGCTGCCGCCTTTTGGCGCGTCAGGGTTAACGTAATCGAAGTGGGTAAAGCCCGCGCTATATTTGAGGTCCCCATGCATGGCGATGCCATGTTGAGGGGGCAGCGGGTTATCAGTGGCTGCCTGAACCGGCAGTGCGCTTACGGCGGCCAGCAGGCCGCCCAGCAGTATTTTTTTTAAAACAGTCATCTGTGATCCGTCACCCCAGGGGCTGATTGCAGGATTCGTATTCTGAATCAGACAGTTACGGTGTCAATATAGTTGAAGTTCAGACTCTGTTTCAGGGCTTTTGTTCAAAATCAGCGGCCAGTTGCTCGAGTTTCTCATGCACTGTTGTCCGTCGCGTGCCGGCGGCCTGTAAATCAGACAGCTGTGTTTGCAGGTACGCCAGTTTGGCCGGGTTATTCCCGGCCAGGCCCTTGATCAGGTCCGCATCCATCCAGCGACGGATGCGGCGGAACAGAAACCACTTGAAGGCAATCGCTGTTATCGTAGCGATAACGATAATAATGATGCTGGTTGCGTCCATGGGTTGTCCTTAGCGTGTGATATCAACGTACAGCGTCAGGCGTTGGCCGGGCTGCAGGTATTTGGTTTTCTCCAGCTTGTTCCAGCGCTGGATGTCTTTGATTTTAACCTTGAATCGGCCCGCGATACGAGACAGGGAGTCACCACTGCGTACCTTGTAACCAATTTTGCGCAGCAGCTGCCCACCCTGGCTATTGGTAGCCAGTTTGGTGCTGGATTTAGGTTGTTTCCAGATCACCAGCTTTTTACCGATGCTCAGAGTGTCGCGCGGTGCCAGTCCGTTCCAGCTGCTGAGGCTGCGCACGCTGACGTTATGCTTACGGGCGATGCTCCAGAAGCTATCACCGGATTTAACGGTGTAGTTGATTTTACGTTTGCGGGTTTTGCGGGCAATTTTCTGTTGCGAGCGTAGCTGGCGCTGGGCCTTGCTGAGCACGTAGCTGCTGGGCTGATGGCGTGCCTGTGGAATAAGCAGCGCCTGGCCAACGCGAATACGGTTACCTTTGATTTCGTTCGTCGTGCGAACAACGTCAATGGAAGTGCTGTATTTACGCGCAATTTTCCCCAGCGAGTCACCGCGTTTAACAACGTGGCGATTCCAGCTCATGCGTTTATCAGCTGGCAGGTCTGCGAGGTTTTTGGCAAACAGGTCAGCCTGTTGCACGGGGATTAACAGGTAGTGGGGGCCTTTGGGATCGGTTGCCCAGCGGTTAAAGCCTGGGTTGAGCAGGTACAGTTCTTGAATGTCGATCTCAGCAAGCTTGGCAGCTTCTGCCAGATCGAGCTGGCCATCAGTAGGCACTATCTTGAAATAGGGCGTATTGGTGAGTGGCTTCGGTGTGAATTTGAACTCATCCGGGCTGTTGAACATCCGCGCGACGGCGAGCAGTTTTGGCACGTAAGCGCTGGTTTCTTTTGGCAGCTTGAGTGACCAGAAATCAATCGGTTTGCCTGCTTTACGGTTACGTTTGACGGCTCGGTCAACCGTACCTTCACCACAGTTATACGCTGCCAGTGCTAACAGGTAATCGCCCTTATAGCGTTTTTGCAGGATATCCAGGTAGTCCAGCGCGGCACGGGTTGAGGCGACAATGTCGCGACGTCCGTCGTACCACCAGCCCTGGCGCAAGCCGAACCGTTTGCCGGTGCCTGGAATAAACTGCCAGGGTCCGGATGCACGGCCATGGGAGTAGGCGAAGGGGTCAAAGGCACTTTCAACGACGGGTAACAGTGCAACTTCGGCAGGCATGCCGCGTTTGAGCACTTCACCGAGCATATACTGGTAATAACGTGAACCACGGTCAATTACCCGGTTCATGTATTTTGGATGAGCGCTGTACCATTTGAGCTGTGCCCTGAACCGTTGCTGGTTCGGGTTCAGGTCAAATTTGAAGTTATCACGGGTTAACTGCCAAATGTCTGCAGGTGCTGCGGCCATTACCGTTTCGGGCGCGCTGTTCTGTGGGGTGGCAAGTATAGCTGTATTTTGCTCGGTGGCTTGAGCGTTCTGGGCTAACGGGTTTTCGGGCTGTAGGACACCGGAATCCGGGCCTGTACGGGCGGTTTCCGCTTGCTGCATCGTCTGACAACCACTCAACACCAGCGCAGAGAGCAGGGAAACGGCGAATACTGGTCTAAAAATCATGAAGTTCCCGTACAGTTGGAAAGAGTAAATCGGCCATTCTATGGACAGGGTCATAGAGGGTCAACAGGGATTAATAACCTTGTGACCATATACTTAGGCTTATGCTGTGAACAGAGGCTGATTAGATCCAGTACAGGGCAGGACGTTTAAATGAACGCCCACTGTCAATCACGTTGGCGGTTGCAGTGGGCGGGAGCTTTCGCGGGAAATTAAAACTGATTCTTCCACTCACGAATAGCGGTAAATATTACAGTTTCGTCACCCTGGCTGGTGTTAAAACGTGCGGCGGCGGCGATAACATCCGGTGTGTTGGTACGCATAAACGGGTTGATCTGCAGTTCTGCGGCAATGGTACTGGGCAGCGTTGGCAGGTTATCTGCGCGGCGCTGCTGGCAATTTATAATGCTCTGAGCGATGGCGGTGTTATCAGGCTCGACTGCCTGCGCAAAAGCCAGGTTGGCTAGTGAATATTCGTGAGTGCAGTAGATTTCTGTACTGCCTGGCAGGTTGCGAAAATACTGCATGGCCGCCAGCATCTGAGCGGGGGTGCCTTCAAATAATCGGCCACAACCCGCCAGAAACAGGGTGTCGCCACAAAACAGCTGACCGTTACCCGTCGGTTGGTAGTAGCTGATATGATCCAGTGTGTGCCCTGGTACCTCAGTGATTTTCAGCTGAAGACCCAGCAGATCAACTGTATCGCCCTGGCTGAGTAGCTGGGTGACACCCTCAAACGAGGACTGGTGGCCGCCAAAAACCGGAATTGAACGATTGGCAACCAGTTGCGCGACGCCGCCGGTGTGATCCGCATGATGGTGGGTGATAAGAATAGCAGCCAGACTCAGGCCGTTCTGTTGCAGATATTGCTCGACGGGGGCTGCATCGCCTGGGTCTACGACTGCAATATGGGTTGACCCTGGCGCTTGTAATGCCCATATATAGTTATCATTGAAAGCCGGAATGGGCGTGACCTGGAACATGGTAGGACCTCACTGTCGAATACACAGGTGCGAAAATTGACAGGTGCACCAATTGAGTGCTGAACCTGCGGGCCTGGCCTGCAGGTCAGGAGACTTTCAGATTACCCTATAATATCCTGCCTGTTAACGGGCGAAGCTCTGGAGGAAGGGGATGTCATTCCGATCACAGCCATCGCTGGAAGTACTGCTTCCTGAATTACAGCAGTGGTTTGATACTGAGCTGGGAAAAGAGCTGCTGCTTGCTGAGAAAGCGCTGATAGAGCGGGCTTTGTCGTCGTTGTACGGTATGCACCTGTTACAGATCAGTGTTGATGATCGTCAGTCGCTGGTAGCCAGCAGTCAGATTCATCATTGTTATAACTTGTGTGCACGGGTTTCACCTGAATCAGTGGAGAGCTGTCTGGTGGGGGACCATCATGATCTGCCGCTGGAATCCGAAGTGCTGGATGTGGTGGTGTTACACCATATTCTTGATTTTGCTCGCAGCCCTCACCAGGTGGTACGTGAAGCCGCGCGTGTACTTCGTCCCGGTGGCCACCTGATTGTTATTGGGTTTAACCCTGCCAGCCTGTGGGGGCTCAAGCGCAGCCTGTCACGCAAAGAGCGTGAGCGGGTACCCTGGCGAGGGAATTTCTTAACTCATCGTCGTTTACAGGACTGGCTGGCGTTGCTGGAACTGACGGAACTGAAGGCCTGGTCAGGCTATTTTGGCGCACCTTTTTCCAGCGATAAATGGCGTAGTCGTAGTGGTATTCTTGAATCATGGGTTCGGCGCAGCCCTGCACGCAATGGTGCTTTTTTGATGACGCTTGCGCGCAAAGATATTGCGGGTATGACGCCGATAACGCCCGCCTGGCGGCGGCAATTAATGTCTTTACCGTTGGCGAAACCGACGGCGAGGGCGCGAGGACAAACGCGTGAAAGTCGTTAGTATATTTACCGACGGTGCCTGTAAGGGGAACCCGGGGCCTGGTGGATGGGGTGCTATTTTGCGTTATGGCGATGCTGAGAAGCAGTTGTTTGGTGGAGAAAAAGACACCACAAATAATCGGATGGAGCTACGTGCGGCGATTGAGGCATTGTCGATTCTGAACCGCCAATGCGATGTAGTGCTGACCACTGACTCACAGTATGTACGTAAGGGTGTGACTCAATGGTTGAAAAACTGGAAGCGTAATGGCTGGAAAACAGCGGCGAAAGCACCGGTGAAAAATGCTGACCTGTGGCAGCAGCTAGATCAGTTGATCACAGGCCATTCTATCGACTGGCGTTGGGTAAAAGGGCATAGTGGGCACCCCGAAAATGAGCTGGCGGACCAGCTGGCCAATCGTGGTGTTAAAGAATTGCGGAGTTAATGTCAGTGAAGCGTCAGATCATACTTGATACGGAAACCACAGGTATCGAGCCGAAGGAAGGCCATAATATCATCGAAATTGGTTGTGTTGAGATGGTTAAGCGTAAGCTGACCGGCAACAACTACCACCAATATGTGAAGCCGGACCGCGAAGTTGAGGCTGAAGCGATTTCGGTACACGGTATCACCAATGAGTACCTGGATGATAAACCAAAGTTTCGCGAGGTTATGCTCGAGTTTATTGAGTTTATCCGTGGGGCTGAGTTGGTCATCCATAATGCGCCCTTCGATGTGGGTTTTATGAATGCTGAGTTTGCGCGTAATGGCATCAAGGAGCGGGTTGAAGACATCTGCACCATCGTTGATACCCTGGCCATGGCGCGTAAGAAACATCCTGGTCAGAAGAATAACCTGAATGCCTTATGTCGGCGCTACGGCATAGATAATTCGCACCGTGAGCTGCATGGTGCATTGCTTGACTCCGAGATTCTGGCGGATGTCTATTTGCTGATGACGGGTGGCCAGACAGCATTGTTGCTCGATGCCAATGATTCAGGTGGAGATGATGGGGCAGGCGAGTCCGGTGAAATTCGCCGGGTGCAAAGTGATATGGAGTTGATCGTGTTGAAAGCGGATGCCAATGAGCTGGCGGCTCACCAGAGTTTTGTCACAGTGCTGGATAAGAAATGCGGTGGCGAATCGGTCTGGCGTCAGCTGTCGGTGATTGACTCGACGGTACACTGAGCCGGTATTGCTTGCTAAATGCCTGGCGGTTAAACAATAAAAAGCCGGTCCTGAATCAGGACCGGCTTTTTTTATATTGAATCTGACTTGCTTAGAGTGCGATGGTCACAGCAGTGTAGCCGACGAGGCTCATCACGATGGTGTATGGCAGTGCCATCCAGACCATCTTGCCATACGACAGGCGAACCAGTGGGGCAATAGCCGAGGTCAGCAGGAACAGGAATGCAGCCTGGCCATTCGGGGTTGCCACACTCGGCAGGTTGGTGCCTGTGTTGATTGCAATTGCCAGTTTGTCGAAATGCTCGCGGCTAATCGTGCCGCTGTTCAGTGCGCTGACAACCTCGTTGATGTACACCGTTGCTACGAACACGTTATCACTGATTGCAGACAAAAAGCCGTTAGCTATGAAGAAGAAGCCGGGTTGAGCCGATACATCCATAGCGAGTACCCAGGCGATAATCGGCTGGAACAGGTGCTGCTCGTGAATAACAGAAACAATGGTGAAGAAAACAACCAGCAGTGCAGTGAAGGGCAGGGCCTCTTCAAAAGCTTTACCAATCTGGTGTTCTTCAACCACACCATTAAAGGCTGTCAGCAGGATGATAATCGTCAGGCCAATCAGGCCAACGGCGGCAAGGTGTAATGCCAGCGCGATAACAAGGAAGATAGCAACGGCAACCTGAGTTATCAGCATTGCTTTGTCACGCAGGGTGCGCTTTTTATCTTCTTCTGCAGCATAATTTTCCAGAATGCTGCGTACGTTATCAGGCAATTCAGAGCCGTAATCAAACGTCTTTGTTTTTTCGAGCAGGGCACAGGTGATCAGGCCAGCTGCCAGTACTGGCATGGTGATAGGTGCCATGAGCAGGAAGAACTGAACAAAATCCCAGCCCGCTTTTTCTGCAATCAGCAAGTTTTGCGGTTCACCGACCAGGGTGCAGACGCCACCCAGTGCTGTACCGACCGCGCCGTGCATCAACAGGCTGCGGAGAAAGGCGCGGAATTTTTCCAGATCGTTACGGTAAGTGTCACCGACACCCTGATCGTTGGCGTAATCATGATCAGTGTTGGTGAAGGAGGTGCCTGAAGCAACTTTGTGATACACGGCATAAAAGCCGACGCCGACACTGATCAGAACCGCAGTCACGGTCAGTGCATCAAGGAATGCCGACAGGAATGCTGCCGAGAAAGAGAACATCAGCGACAGCAGAATTTTTGAGCGAACCTTTAGCAGGAATTTTGTAAATACCCACAGCAGCATGCTCTTCATGAAATAGATGCCTGCAACCATAAACATCAGTAGCAGGATAACTTCCAGATTCGATTCTACTTCATGAGAAACGCTTTCTGGGCTGGCAAGGCCGATTATGATTGCCTCAATAGCCAGCAAGCCGCCAGGCTGGAGCGGGTAGCATTTAAGCGCAAGTGCGAGCGTAAATATAAACTCAAAAATCAGCAACCAGCCAGTGATAGCAGGGCCAACGGTATACAGGAGTATTGGGTTCAGGATGAGGAATCCGATAATGGCCTGCTTATACCAAATAGGCGAGTTGCCCAAAAAGTTACGTACAAACGCCTGGGGCAGCGTATTGGTCATGTATTGTTCTTCCTATAGCCAGAGCACGTTAGAACGGACTTGCCTTTCGCAAGCGACTGCTAGACTAGCAGTTGGAACCCCAAATCAAAAGAGCGTTGCTTGTGTAATCTGGCAGTTTTAATACAAAAAAGGGCCAGAAAACGACGTTACATATACTTATATATAGTTCGTGTCAGGGGGATATCAAACGCTTAAGCCGGGAGGATGATTCCCTCACTGACTAAACGCTCATTATCCTGTTACGGGAATAGTTACAGGATTAATTAATAACGACTGTGATTAATTATGGTGTTTTTGTTTTATTAAGTTTTTGCGAAAAAATGAGACCTGTTTGCTGTGGATCAATTGAATAACATTCTAGGGTTTGTGTGGAGCGAGGCAGGACTGAGGCACGGTGTCTGTGTCAGCCCTGTGGGTATCAATCGTTCTGATTGTCGTGGGAGAACAGTTCGCCCAGCTTTGGTGCCAGTAGCAAGTTACCCTCCGCACGCAGTCGGCCCTGCATAAAAGCACTCATGCCATCCAGTTCGCCATTGACGACTTCGATCATGGTTGCGGCGTTCATGATCAGGGTAATGTTCGGGTCGTCATGCTCTCCTTTGATTGCCTGGCACTGCTGATCGGCAATGGCCAGGTAAAAGTCAGTGTCGTCCTCCAGTTCGAACTGGAAAACAGCGCTGAAATCGACTGCTTTTTCTGCAACAAAACGGGATGGGAACTTGTTGATAATTTGGTCAACGGTAATCGGATTGCTCATGTTTCGGGTCAGACCTGCAGCTATGACGTCGTTCGACGCCGTTTGAAGAATACGACAGTGTTACGATGTAGCGGTAACTTCTGCGGTAGATCAAAGTATCAAACGCCTGTTCACCCTTGAGGGGGCTAAAAACGTAACTTGGGTATATCAGCGGTTCTGTGGCCGCTGGCGTTTATGTTACATTAGGCGTCATTTTGTGAATACCGTCATCAAACGGGAGAGCGGTGCGTGACTGAATTTCTGGCCGAATATGGTCTTTTCCTTGCTAAAGCAATTACGGTAGTCGTTGCAGTGGTACTTGCGGTTGCCGGGATTGTGATGGCAGCGTCATCCAGTCGAAAATCGTCCAGTGAGGGTGATATCGAGGTGGTTTGCCTCAACGACGAGCTTGAAGATATGCGCCACTGCCTCGAAGAAGCGGTGCTGGATAAAATTGACTACAAAGCGCAGCTCAAAGCAGAGCGGAAGCAGGAAAAAGCTGACGAGAAGGCCCGTAAGAAAGAGTTGAAAGCGCTCAAGAAAAAAGGCGTGGTTAAAATAGACGATGAGGCCGAAGCTGAACGTGCTAAACGTTTCTACGTACTGGATTTTGATGGCGATATGCATGCCTCTGAAGTTGAGCAGTTGCGTGAGCAAATCAGTGCAGTGTTGATGCTGGCGGATGAGCGTGATGAAGTGGTTATCCGGCTGGAGAGCCCGGGTGGGCTGGTACATGCATACGGACTAGCTTCCTCGCAACTGGAGCGGATCAAGCGTAAAGGTATTCCTCTGACGGTGTGTGTTGACCAGGTTGCGGCCAGTGGTGGCTACATGATGGCCTGTCTTGCGGATAAGTTGCTGGCAGCCCCGTTTGCGGTGATTGGATCGATTGGCGTTGTTGCTCAAATGCCGAACTTCTACCGCCTGCTGAAAAAACATGATATCGATGTGGAAATTCTGACTGCGGGTGAATACAAGCGCACGCTGACCATGTTTGGTGAGAACACTGATAAAGGTCGGGAGAAATTTGTTGAGGAGCTTGAAGACACCCATGAGCTTTTCAAAGATTTTGTGTCGGAGTATCGGAGTCAGCTTGATATCGAGAAGGTTGCTACGGGCGAGATCTGGTTCGGTAAACGGGCGCTGGATGTGAAGCTGGTAGATGGATTGATTACATCCGATGAATACTTGATGGAGGCGTGTGAATCCTCTGACGTGTTTATCGTGCGTTACGAAATGAAGAAGACGTTACAGGAACGCATTGCTGATATGGGTGTTCACGCGCTGGATCGTGCGTTTACCCGTATCTGGGAGCAGGGTTTGAAGGCGCGCTTTCTGAGTCGGTAAAAGGTATGGCTTGGGTTTAATCATCAGGTGTAGTCTGCTGGCTCACCTGAGGTTCTTAACGGTGTTTTGAGGTCGGGAATGCAGTATACAGGGACTGCAGCAAATATTGTTCGGGCAGCCGAAACACTGTTTGCTGAACAAGGCTTTACAGAGACAACTGTACGACAGATTACAGCGCGTGCGGATGTTAATCTTGCGGCGGTCAACTACCACTTTGGCTCTAAAAAAGGTCTGATCCAGGCGGTCGCCGAGAAGTTTCTTGGGCCATTGTGTCAGAACATCGAGCAGGCACTTGATCAGCGGCAGGCGGCATCAAAGCAATCCATTGCGCTGGAAGAGCTGATTGAAATATTGATGCGGGCGTTGTTGGGGGTGAACCACGACAATGACCACGCGCTATCGGTATTTATGCGTTTGCTTGATCTGGCGTATATGAAGAACCAGCAGGATCTGCGGGACTTTCTGATCGAGCGTTATAGTTCCAGAGTGCAGTTGTATATTGAGCTGATGCGTCAGGATGCTGCGCCAATGGAAGCGGATGAATTCTTCTGGCGGCTGCATTTTCTGCTGGGCTCCATAACCTTTACGCTCTCGAACCTGCATACCTTGCACGCCCTTGAACGGGGTGAGTACGAAGGTGATACTGAGGTTGAGCGCGTACTGCACCGGATGGTGCCGGTACTAACGGCGGGTCTGCAGGCACGTGCTGATCGTACCTACTTTTGCCGGATCTGATGTGGATTCGTTAAAGCTGATTATTTCCATTTCCCGTCAGCAGTTGTGTCTGTGGCGCGATGGACAGTCGCTGTGTTGCTGGCCTGTTTCCACGGCGCTGAATGGACCGGGTGAGCGAGAAGGGAGTGGCTGTACCCCTCGTGGTACGCATATCGTGCGTGCCTGTATTGGTGCCAGCTTGCCAGCGAACGCCGTTTTCGTTGGTCGCCGCTTTACCGGGGAAATTTATTCTCCTGAGCTGGGGAAGGCGTTTCCTCAACGAGACTGGATTCTCAGTCGTATTCTCTGGTTGTCTGGTTGTGAGCCGGGTGTTAATCGCCTGGGTCAGGTGGATACCATGCGTCGTTATATCTATATTCACGGAACCCCGGGCTCTGAACCGATGGGTATTCCGAAATCCCATGGCTGTATTCGTATGCGTAACGCAGACCTGATTGATCTGTTTGATCAGGTGTCGGCTGGGGTATCTGTTTTTATTGAGGAGTAAGTTATGCAAGCTGGCGCACTGATGCTTGACCTTGAGGGGCTAGTGCTGACGGATGATGAGAGTGAGCTGCTTCGACAGCCTGAAGTTGGTGGTCTGATTCTGTTTGGGCGTAACATCGAAAGCTACGCTCAGTTAAAAGCGCTGGTGGCATCGATCCGTGCGGTTGCACCAGCGATGCTGATTGCAATTGATCAGGAAGGGGGGCGGGTTCAACGCCTCAAAGATCAGGTGTCGTTACTGCCACCGATGTCTGTGCTTGGCGAACTCGCGCAAAAAGATGTGGGCGAGGCGCATAAAGCGGCGCGCCTGCTGGGGCTGTTAATGGCCTGGGAGCTGTGTGAGCTGGGTATTGATATCAGCTTTGCGCCCGTGCTGGATCTGGATTTTGGTCGTTCTGAAGTGATCGGTAATCGAGCCTTTTCAGCTGATGCTGATCAGGTGGTCGATCTGGCGGGCGCGTTTATGGCTGGGATGTCGGCAGCGGGAATGGCGGCCACGGGTAAGCATTTTCCGGGGCATGGCTGGGTGGCGGCTGATTCCCATCTGGCGGTGCCGGTTGATGAGCGACCGCTGGCTGAGATAGAGCGTCAGGATTTGCTGCCTTTTGCGCGACTGATTAGTGATGGGTTGGCAGGGATTATGCCAGCTCACGTTATCTATCAGGCTGTAGATCCATCACCCGCAGGTTTCTCATCATTCTGGCTACAGCAGGTGTTGCGCCAGCAGTTGGGGTTTGAAGGGGTTATCTTTAGTGATGATCTGACCATGGAGGGTGCCAGCGTTGCCGGTGGCTACACAGAGCGCGCGAGTCAGGCATTGGCAGCGGGTTGCGATATGTTACTGGTGTGTAATAACCGCCCGGCAGCACTTGAGGTGTTAGCCTGGTTGAAGCAGCAACAGCATTCGGGGTCTGAGAGAATTACAGGTATGCGAGCTCGTGAGGTGGCTGTGCCTGATGAGGCGCAGCTGGTTGCTGCTCGGGCACTGGCTGAGCGACTTCAGGCATAAGTACGGACTGGATGAAAAAACCATCGCATAGCGATGGTTTTTTTTCGTCTGCAGGTTGGGCTAGGGAGGGCTGCTTTGTTTAAGAGGGAGCATAAGTACCAGAATGCCCATCAGGGGGTGGTCTAAATAGTGCACCTCTTTTGAGCGCATACGACGCCCCTGATCCATCTGAATGGTAAGAAAATCTGGCACTTCAAACGCACTTGTCGGGGATGTGCTGGTGCTCTCATCTGTGCTGGTGTTTTGTTGCTCAAAAGAGAGCAGTATGTTTCGTTCCTGTCGGGTTAACTGGCGGCTGTGGAACAGGTTGGGTCTGAAATGCAGAAACCTGCCCTTATCAATGGTGATGTAGCCTTCCAGCTCGTATTGACCATTATCAAGGATCTGGCCTGCTTTGATATGAACGGGCCGGGCGTTGCGTTTACTGGTGACCGGTTGTGTCCAGCCGCCATGGAACAGAACGCGAAAGCCATCGTACTTTGCGATCCGCTTGCGCTCGGCAGTAAACAGCAATGAGCTACCAGGTATCTTGCGATACGCCTGCTGTGATTTTGAGCTGGCGGCGAGGGGGACAGCGTTCGGCTGGGCGGGGATAGTCAGGCCAGTAGGCCAGAACTCATCGTCCAGTGCGGCTGGGTCTTCGTTCGCAAAGATCAACACCTCAACCTGATACCAGGAGGCGCTCTGTGCCTGTGTAAAAGGAAGCAGTGTTAGCAGGCAGCTTGCGATAATCAGTTTTGTCAGTCTATTCATGTCCATTAAACCGCTAATTCACCAAGCAGCTTTTCCACGATCTGGAAGCGTTGCTCTGGTTTTGTATTGTCCAGGCTGAAACGGAGCTTATCCGCGCCCTCCAGTTTATAGCGTTGGGGTTGGTTTTGAACCATTTTCACCAGCGTTAATGGATTTATACCGGTGTCAGAAGAAAACTCGATACGACCACCCTGGTCGCCAGCATCAATCTTCCGAATACCCAGTTTCTCTGCGCTCAGTTTCAGTTTAGTAACTTTGAGCAGGTTTTTGACAGTTTCGGGCAGCAATCCGAAGCGGTCAATCATTTCGACCTGCAATTCTCGCAGAGATTCACTGTCCGTCGCTGAAGAGATGCGTTTGTATAGAATCAGGCGGCTGTGAACGTCGGGCAGGTAATCATCAGGGATCAATGCCTGCATCCGCAAGTTAACCTCAGTGCCCTGGCGTAAAGGCTGCTCCATGTTTGGAGTTTTGCCGGCCTTTATTGATTCGACGGCCTGTTCCAGCATCTCCATAAAGAGGCTGAAACCGACCGTTTGCATTTGTCCGCTTTGTTCTTCGCCCAGCAGTTCGCCAGCGCCACGAATTTCAAGGTCGTGGGTTGCCAGGGTAAAGCCTGCCCCCAGGTCGTCAGCCTGCTCGATCGCTTCCAGCCGCTTGATGGCGTCTTTGGTCATCGACTTCGGGTGTGGCGTCAGCAGGTAGGCATAGGCTTGATGGTGTGAGCGACCTACACGGCCGCGCAGCTGGTGCAGCTGAGCCAGACCAAACTTGTCGGCACGGTCGATAATGATGGTATTGGCATTAGGTATATCAATGCCGGTTTCAATGATGGTAGTACATACCAGCAGGTTATGGCGTTTATGGTAAAAGTCAGACATGACCTGCTCAAGCTCTCGCTCGCGCATCTGGCCATGGCCTACGCCGATACGTGCCTCGGGAACCAGTTCCTGCAGTTCGCGCGCCACTTTATCAATGGTTTTGACTTCATTATGCAGGTAGTACACCTGGCCGCCGCGTAGCAGCTCGCGCAGAATAGCTTCTTTTGTTACGGCAGAGTCATCCTGGCGAACAAAGGTTTTAACCGAAAGTCGGCGGGCGGGCGGGGTGGCGATGATCGACAGGTCTCGAATGCCGGACATTGCCATATTCAACGTACGCGGAATAGGCGTGGCGGTCATGGTCAGGATGTCGACTTCAGCCCGGATGGATTTCAGGCGCTCTTTTTGCTGAACACCGAAGCGGTGTTCTTCATCGATAATCACCAGCCCCAGATTGTGATATTTGATATCGCTGCTGATCAGCTTGTGCGTGCCGACGACGATGTCAATCTGACCGGATTCCAGTTTCGCGATAACGCTATCCTGTTGCTTGCCGGTGCGGAAACGGGAAATTAGTTCGATGTTGACGGGCCAGTCGGCGAAACGGTCGCTGAAGTTTTCGTAATGCTGCTGGGCTAGCAGGGTTGTGGGTACCAGAATGACGATCTGGCGGCCACTCATCGCGGCAATAAAGGCGGCGCGCATCGCGACTTCGGTTTTACCGAAGCCGACATCGCCACAGACGAGGCGGTCCATGGGTTGCGGCGCGGTCATGTCGCCGATTACGGCAGTGATAGCAACGGCCTGGTCGGGGGTTTCTTCAAATGGGAATGCGGCGGTAAACTGGCGGTACTGCTCGTCGGGTGAACTGAATTTAAAGCCCTTACGTGCGGCGCGGCGAGCATAGATGTCTAGCAGTTCGGCGGCGGCGTCATGGGCTTTTTCTGCGGCTTTTCGTTTTGCCTTGCCCCATTGTTCGTTGCCTAGCTTGTGTAAAGGGGCAAGCTCATCACTGGCGCCGGTGTAGCGGCTGATCAGGTGCAGCGATGCGACGGGTACATACAGTTTGGCATTGCCAGCGTAGCTGAGCATCAGAAACTCTTCGGCCTGGCCGTCCAGCTTGATTGTTTCCAGCCCCTGGTAGCGGCCAACGCCGTGGTCAATGTGTACGACGGGTGCGCCAATATTGAGTTCTGACAGGTTCTTAACGACCTGGTCGGCCTGTTCCTGTTCGCGGGAGCGGCGTCGGCGCTGGAAAACCTGGCGGCCGAACAGTTGTGTTTCGGTGATCAGGTGTGCATCGCCGGGCAGTGAGAGGCCGCGCTCCAGTGGTGCGATGGTGATGGCCAGATCAGTATCGCCCAGGCTGAAGTCGTGCCAGTTATCGATGATGGTGGGTTTGAGGCCGTGGCGGCCAAATAGCTCCAGCAGGGCTTCGCGGCGACCAGCCGATTCGGCGCAAAAAAGTACGGGGCCATCGCGGTGGCTCAGGAAGCTCTGCAGCGCTTGTAGAGGATTGTTGGCCTGGGCATCAACCGTCAGGTCTGGCGCGGTGATGCAGGGCAGATTGTAGCGGCCAGCATTCGAGGGTTGAAGAGCTTCATCGACCAGCAGGCGGTTACGCGCTTTGAGTTCGCCAAACAGTTCATCCATGGGCAGGAATAACTGGCGCGGAGATAATACCGGGCGGGTTATATCATAGCGTCGCTGCTCGTAACGGCCTTCTACTTCCTGCCAGAAATCGCCACAGGCCTGCTCCAGCCCTTCATTGAAAATGATTTGGCTGTTTGTTGGTAAATAGTCAAATAAAGTGGCTGTCTGTTCGAAAAAAAGAGGCAGGTAGTACTCAATGCCGGCTGGCATCAGGCCGGTCTTAATATCCTGATATAGCGGGCAACTGCGGTAATCTACATCGAACTCGCTGCGCCAGCGGGACATAAAGCGATTCATGGCGCCGGTGTCGGCCGGAAACTCACGCGCGGGCAGTAAGCGGATCTGATCGACCTGTTCCACTGAGCGCTGGGTTTCAGGGTCGAAGGTGCGAAGTGTTTCCACTTCATCGTCAAATAGCTCGATCCGGTAGGGGAGTGGGCTGCCGGTGGGGAATATATCAATAATGGCCCCGCGGACAGCAAACTCGCCATGCTGATAGACACTGTCAACGGCATTATAACCCGCGTCGCTGAGCTGCTGGCGCAGGCTTTCCGGGTTCAACTGTTGGCCGACATCCAGAGACAGGCTGTTGCCGGTAACAAAGTCGGCGGGTGTGATGCGGTGCATCAGGGTGCTGATGGGGACCAGCAGGATGCCTTGCTTAATACCTGGCAGGCGACTCAGGGTGCTGACGCGCTCGGAAATAATATCCTGATGTGGAGAAAAGTGGTCCCAGGGCAGTGTTTCCCAGTCAGGGAAATGCAGCAACTGGGCGTCCGTGCCGCTAAAAAAGGCAATCTCTTCCTGCAGGCGGCTGGCTTCATCGCTGTTATTGGTGATTACCAGGGTCAGGCCGGTGTGGCGCTGGCTTGCGTCTGCTATCAGCAGGCCGCGCCCGCTCCCTAGTGCCTGGCCGACACGTTTGAAATCACCTTTGCCGGAAGGAAGGCTATATGCCTGATCGATCACGCTGAGTTCCTCTGCTTTACTCGGTTGCACGCGCCACGCTGGCGGCTGCCTAGTGTACCTGTTGTCGGCCAGGGCTGCATTGCCAAGGGGGCGGCGAAAGTATAAGAAGTTCTCTATTTGCCCGAGACAGCCGAAAAGAGGATAATGCGCGCAGCCAAAATACATCGTTGACGATAGTTGGAGTTTTCTGTGAGCCAAGAACAAGTTTTCAATGACTGGAAAGAGCGCGAAGCCAAAGCCGAAGCTATGGTGCCGCTGGTCGGCGGTCTGTACCGCAACGACAATGTTGAGTCGTCAGTGTTTGGACGTCTGATGATGAATCGATCTGTGATCGATATCCTGAAAGCGCATCGCTACGCGCGCCAGGTAGAAGAACAGGACCTGTCTGTACACGACACTTATCCAGTGCTGGAAGCCGTAAATGATCTGAATGTCCGCAATGCGCACATTGATGTGGGTAAGCTGGCAATCAAATTCCGCAATGAAGGCAACGGTGACCTGGAAGGGTTCCTGCGTACTGAACTGGCGGATGTGATCAATGCAGAAGAACGTATTGCAACTGATGTCGTTCTGTACGGTTTTGGTCGTATCGGCCGTTTGCTGGCACGCTTGCTGATTGAACGTACCGGTGGTGGTCAGGCTTTACGCCTGCGCGCGATTGTTGTGCGTAAAGGTTCTGCTGCCAATGATCTGGAAAAGCGCGCCAGTCTGCTGCGTCGTGACTCTGTGCATGGTTCTTTTAAAGGCACCATCACGGTTGATGAGGAAAACCAGGCGCTGATCGCTAACGGCAATATGATCAAAGTGATCTTTGCTGATGCCCCTGACACCATCGATTACACCCAGTACGGTATCAGCAATGCGCTGGTGATCGATAACACCGGTAAATGGCGTGACCACGATGGTCTGTCCCTGCATCTGCGTGCGACTGGCGTATCCCGTGTTGTGCTGACTGCGCCTGGCAAGGGCGTGAAGAACATCGTCATGGGTGTTAACGACAGCGATATTACAGCGGATGACCAGATTTTGTCTGCTGCGTCCTGTACCACTAACGCTATCGCGCCGGTGCTGAAAGCACTGTGCGATAAGTACGGTGTTGCCAATGGTCACGTTGAGACTGTACACGCGTACACCAATGACCAGAACCTGATCGATAACTACCATAAAGGTGATCGCCGCGGTCGCGCAGCAGGCCTGAACATGGTTATCACTGAAACAGGTGCGGCGAAAGCAGTATCCAAGGCGCTGCCGGAAATGGAAGGCAAGCTGACCGGTAATGCTATCCGTGTACCGACACCAAACGTTTCCATGGCGATCCTGAATCTGAACCTGGAATCTGAGACCAACAAAGAAGAGTTGAACGCCTACCTGCGTGAAATGGCTTTCCATTCTGATCTGCAGAAACAGATTGGCTGGAGTGTCTCTCCAGAAGCAGTTTCTACTGATTTCGTTGGTTCCCGTTCTGCGGGTGTCGTTGACGCGCTGGCAACGATTGCGGAAGGCAATCGCTGTGTTCTGTACGTCTGGTACGATAACGAATTCGGTTACAGCTGCCAGGTGATGCGTATGGTTCAGCGTATGGCTGAGTGCACGCTGCCAGCATTCCCTCAGTCCGCCAAGTGATTGAGCTGGATTGATTAAAAGCCGCCCTGATCGGGCGGTTTTTTTTGTGATGTATTTTGTTATTACTTATAGATATATGTATATTTCTATAAGTTCTATCTGGGCTGCCTGGCATTTAGACTAAACCTTCTGATTCTAAAAGGGGTTTGTAGCAAAACTACAGAGGGCTCAGGTATACTTAGCCGGATTTTTGGGTGGGGTAGTTCCGTTGCTGACCCGAGGACAATTTCATACGTTGACAATATCAAAACTAACAATGTGTGGAAGGATGCAGCAACAGGACCCTGAAAAATTTAATTGTGATTGGGTGAGGCGATGATCAAGATCAAACAAGGTCTGGATCTACCAATTACGGGCGCACCGGAACAGGCTATCAAGTCTGCACCGGCGATTAAGTCTGTCGCTGTTATCGGCCAGGATTATGTAGGTATGAAACCTACCATGGCGGTTAAAGAAGGCGATCGAGTTAAGCTCGGACAATTGATATTTTCTGATAAGAAAACAGAAGGTGTGAAATTTACTGCACCAGGTGCCGGGGTTGTGTCTGCAATCAACCGTGGCGAACGTCGTGTTCTGCAGTCTGTTGTTATTGAATTGGACGGTGATGATGCCGTTGAGTTTGAAACCTTCAATGCTGATCAGTTAGGAGCCCTGAGCCGGGAAAAGGTTCAGGAAATTCTGACGGAGTCTGGTCAGTGGGTTGCACTGCGTACACGTCCATTCAGCCGAGTGCCGCAACCAGGTACTGTGCCGAGCTCTATTTTTGTCACTGCAATAGACACCAACCCGCTGGCTGCTGATCCTTCGTTGATCATTGCAGAGCAGGCGGACGCGTTTAGCCAGGGTCTGACGCTGTTAAGTCGTCTGACTGACGGTGCAGTACATCTGTGTAAAGCGACAGGTGCGTCAATTCCGTCTGCTGACGGTATCACTGTGCATGAGTTCGACGGCGGTCACCCGGCAGGTAACGCAGGCACACACATCCACTTTATTGATCCCGTGTCTCAGCAGAAAACTGTCTGGACAATTGGCTATCAGGATGTGATTGCCTTCGGCAAGCTGTTCACCACGGGGCGTATTTATACTGACCGTGTTGTTGCTGTCGGTGGCCCTAAAGCTAAAGGTGGCGCACTGGTGCGTACCCGTTTAGGTGCCTCTGTTGCAGAGACAACCGCGGGCATGGTGCAGGATGGTGTGAACCGTCTGATCTCCGGCTCCGTATGGAATGGTCGTACTGCTGGTGGCGCATTTGATTATCTGGGGCGTTACGCTAATCAGGTGTCTGTGCTGGAAGAGGGGACAGAACGTGAATTTATGGGCTGGGTTGTGCCTGGCGCAAATAAATTCTCTGTACTGAATATCTTTACCTCTTTCCTGTCTGCCGGTAAGAAGTTCGACTTTACGACCACCACTAATGGTTCAGAACGAGCTATGGTGCCGGTCGGTCAGTTCGAAGAACTGATGCCGATGGATATCCTGCCGACTCAGCTGCTTCGTGCGCTGGTGACGGGGGATATCGTTTTAGCCATGCAGCTGGGTTGTCTGGAACTCGACGAAGAAGACCTTGCGCTGTGCACTTTTGCGTGCCCAGGCAAATATGAATACGGTCCAATTCTTCGCGATAACCTTGCCCGTATTGAGAAGGAGGCCTGATCTGTGAGCCTTAGAAACGTTCTCGATAAGATGGAACCGCACTTTCACAAGGGCGGAAAATATGAAAACTGGTATGCGCTGTATGAAGCAGCGGACACCATTTTCTACACGCCGGGTCATGTAACTAAAACCGCTGCACACGTGCGCGATGCGGTTGACCTGAAACGTATGATGATCCTGGTATGGATGTGTACGTTCCCGGCGGTTCTGTTCGGCCTGTACAACGTAGGTTTGCAGGCGAACACGGCAATTGACGGTGGCCTGAGTGCAACCGAAGGCTGGCGTACAAGCCTGGCAGGTGTTTTCACCAGCTTCGATCCGACCAGTGTCTGGGATAACATTATCCACGGTGCTATGTACTGGCTGCCAATCTACATTGTGACCTTTGTAGTGGGTGCTTTCTGGGAAGTGCTGTTCGCGATGAAACGCGGCCATGAAGTAAACGAAGGCTTCTTCGTGACTTCTATCCTGTTCGCACTGATCCTGCCACCAACGATTCCACTGTGGCAGGTTGCCCTGGGCATCAGCTTCGGTATTGTGATTGGTAAAGAAGTGTTCGGCGGTACAGGTAAAAACTTCCTGAACCCTGCACTGACCGGTCGTGCATTCCTGTTCTTCGCCTACCCGGCGCAGATGTCAGGTGATGCCATCTGGACAGCGGTTGATGGCTTCTCCGGCGCGACCCCTCTGGGGCTGGCTGCGATGGGCGGTGTTGACGCAATCCTGGCTGCTAACCTGACCTGGTTTGATGCATTCATCGGTACTATTCAGGGCTCTGTGGGTGAGGTGTCTACCTTTGCCATCCTGATCGGTGGCGCTGTACTGTTGATCGCCAAGGTTGCCGCATGGCGTATCGTTGCAGGCGTATTCGCTGGCATGGTCGGTATGTCGGTACTGTTGAACATGATCGGTTCTGATACTAATCCGATGTTCGGTCTGCCGTTCTACTGGCACATGGTGCTGGGTGGTTTTGCGTTCGGTATGTTCTTTATGGCGACTGACCCTGTGTCGGCTTCCATGACCAACAAAGGTAAGTGGTACTTCGGTGCACTTGTCGGTGTGATGGTGGTGTTGATCCGTGTGGTTAACCCGGCCTTCCCTGAAGGTATGATGCTGGCGATTCTGTTCGCTAACCTGTTTGCACCGCTGATTGACAACTTTGTTGTTCAGGCGAATATCAAACGGAGGCTCGCACGCAATGTCGGCTAATAAAGACTCTATCGGCAAAACGATAACGGTCGCCACACTGCTGTGTGTGGTCTGCTCCGTGATCGTATCTGCAGCAGCAGTGCTGCTGAAACCGATGCAGGTTGCCAACAAGGATCTTGACCGTAAGACCAATATCCTGGCGGCAGCGGGTATCGTTGATTCCTCGAAAACTGTTGATGAGTTGTTTGCTCAGATCACGACTAAGTATGTTGATCTGGAAACGGGCAAATTCACCACAGATGTACCAGCCAAGTACGATGCTAAAAAAGCTGCGAAAGACCCGCAGCTGGGTAAAGCGCTGGCGCGTAATATCGACATTGCATCGATCAAGTATCAGGCCAAAGTGATGCCGGTTTATCTGATTGAATCAGATAAAGGTATCGATAAGCTGATTCTGCCGGTGCATGGCTACGGTCTGTGGTCCACCCTGTACGGCTTTTTGGCAGTAGAGGGTGATCTGAATACGGTGATTGGTCTGGGTTTCTATTCCCATGCTGAAACACCAGGCCTGGGTGGTGAAGTTGATAACCCAACCTGGAAAGCACTGTGGCCAGGTAAAAAAGTCTACCCACAGGGTTCTGTTGAGCCAGCGTTGGGGTTGGTCAAAGGCTCTGTTGATCCAGCCAAAAAAGGTGCAGAACATCAGATTGATGGCCTGTCCGGTGCGACGCTTACCAGTAATGGTGTCAGCAACCTGGTGAAATTCTGGATGGGTAAGAATGGTTACGCGCCATTCCTGACCAATCTGAAAGCAGGGGAGGTGTAAACCATGTCTGCATCTAAAGACGTACTGACGCATCCAGTTGCCAAGAACAACCCGATCGCATTGCAGATCCTGGGTGTTTGTTCGGCGCTGGCTGTTACGTCAAACCTGAACACGGCGCTGGTAATGACGCTGGCGGTAATGTTCGTAACAGCGTTCTCGAACATGTTCGTATCGCTGATCCGAAATCACATGCCAAGCAGTATTCGTATCATCTGTCAGATGACGATCATTGCATCCCTGGTAATCGTGGTTGACCAGATTCTGAAGGCATACGCCTATGACGTATCCAAACAGCTGTCTGTATTCGTCGGTCTGATCATTACTAACTGTATCGTAATGGGTCGTGCAGAAGCTTTCGCTATGCAAAACCCACCGGGTATCTCCTTTATGGATGGCCTGGGTAACGGTATGGGTTATGGTGTGGTGCTGCTCTTTGTTGGCTTCTTCCGCGAACTGTTTGGCTCTGGTTCTCTGTTTGGTTACGAGATCCTGCCACTGATCACCAACGGTGGTTGGTATCAGGCGAATGGTCTGCTGCTGCTGCCACCGAGTGCGTTCTTCCTGATCGGTATCTTTATCTGGATCATCCGCACCTGGGACCCGTCTCAGGTTGAGAAACCAGAATTCGAACTCGCATCTAACAGCAAGAAGGAGGCTGCGTAATCATGGAACAGTATATCAGTCTTGCTGTTAAGGCGATTTTCGTTGAGAACATGGCACTGGCCTTCTTCCTGGGGATGTGTACATTCCTGGCGATCTCCAAGAAGGTTCAGACGGCGCTGGGTCTGGGTATTGCTGTTATCGTGGTGCTGGCCATCACGACTCCAGTTAACAACCTGATCTTTAACCACCTGTTGCGTGAAGGCGCACTGGCGTGGGCGGGTTACCCGGAAGTTGATCTGAGCTTCCTGGGTTACATCTCCTACATCGGTGTAATCGCGGCCATCGTACAGATCCTGGAGATGTTCCTGGATAAGTACGTGCCTGCGCTGTACAACGCACTGGGCGTGTTCCTGCCGCTGATCACTGTAAACTGCGCAATCATGGGTGCTGCACTGTTCATGGTTGAACGTGACTACACCTTTGGTGAGTCCGTTGTTTACGGTACGGGTGCGGGTGTTGGTTGGGCGTTGGCAATTACTGCGCTGGCGGGTATTCGTGAAAAACTGAAGTACAGCGATGTACCAGCAGGTCTGCGTGGTCTGGGTATCACGTTCATCACTGTTGGCCTGATGTCCCTGGGCTTCATGTCTTTCTCCGGCGTACAGCTGTAAGCCGGTACGACCTGATCAAGTGAAGGATTAAGCATATGAATGCAGAAATCGTTCTCGGCGTTGTCATGTTTACCGCGGTGGTGCTTGCACTGGTCGCGATTATCCTGGCAGCCCGTTCGAAACTGGTAAGCTCCGGTGATGTTCGTATCAACATCAACAACGATCCGGAGAAAAGCATCACAGTCCCAGCGGGCGGCAAATTGCTGCAGACGCTGGCTGGCGCCGGTATTTTCGTACCGTCTGCCTGTGGTGGTGGTGGTACCTGTGCACAGTGTAAGTGTCAGGTGCTGGATGGTGGTGGCTCTATGCTGCCAACCGAAGAGTCTCACTTCACCATGCGTGAAGGAAAAGACGGCTGGCGTCTGTCATGTCAGGTTGCTGTAAAGCAGGACATGGAGATCGAGCTGGAAGAAGAGATCTTTGGTGTACAGAAGTGGGAATGTACCGTTGAATCTAACCCGAACGTAGCTACATTCATCAAAGAGCTGACCCTGCGTCTGCCTGAAGGTGAAAACGTAGACTTCCGTGCCGGTGGTTATGTTCAGCTGGAAGCGCCTCCACATGTTGTTGACTACAAAGACTTCGACATTCAGGAAGAGTACCGCGGAGACTGGGATCGTTTTAACGTATGGGACAACGTGTCCAAAGTTGACGAAACCGTTATTCGTGCCTACTCCATGGCTAACTACCCGGAAGAGCGCGGTGTTGTTAAGTTCAACATCCGTATCGCGTCTCCACCACCGGGCAGCCAGGGTATTCCACCGGGCCAGATGTCATCCTACGTGTTCAGCCTGAAACCAGGTGACAAGATCACGGTATATGGGCCATTTGGTGAGTTCTTCGCGAAAGACACTGACAATGAGATGGTATTCATTGGTGGTGGTGCAGGTATGGCGCCGATGCGCTCCCATATCTTTGACCAGCTCAAGCGTCTGAACTCCAGCCGTAAGATCAGCTTCTGGTACGGTGCTCGCTCTATGCGCGAAGCATTCTACAGTGAAGAGTATGATCAGCTGCAGACCGAAAACCAGAACTTCAAGTGGCATCTGGCATTGTCCGATCCCCAGCCTGAAGATAACTGGGACGGCCTGACCGGCTTTATCCACAATGTACTGTACGAAAACTATCTGAAGGAGCATGAAGCGCCGGAAGACTGTGAGTACTACATGTGTGGACCACCGATGATGAACTCCGCTGTTATCCAGATGCTGGTTGACATGGGTGTTGAGCGTGAAAACATCTTCCTGGATGATTTTGGTGGTTGATACCAAATGCGTGAATTTTTAAACGCACTGAAACGGCCCGCAGCTTTGCTGCTGGCCGTTTTCTTTATTACGGCCTGTAGCTTTGATACGCCGGAGCAGGTGCGCTCCCTCAATGGTTTGACCATGGGCACAAGCTACAGCATTAAATGGGTCTCAGCCGAATCAGACAGTGCTGCCTTGCAACAGGCCGTGTCAGCCGAGCTGGTCGCCATTAACAACAGCATGTCGACCTATATCGACAGCTCAGAATTATCATTGCTTAACCGACAGCCTGTTGGGCAGTGGCTTCCGGTATCAGAGCGTCTGCTGGAGGTGTTATCACTGGCCAACCTGATCAGCGAGCAGAGTGCCGGTCAGTTTGACAGTACGGTGGGCCCACTGGTTAATCTGTGGGGATTTGGCCCGGATGGTCGGGTTACAAAAGCCCCGAGCGAGGCTGAGATTGAGCGCCTGCGTCCCCGTATTGGCTACCAGCAGCTGGAGCTGGATGCAGTGGCTAAGCGTGCCCGGCGCCATGCTGGCATTTATATTGACCTGTCCGCCATCGCGAAAGGCTACGCAGTTGATATAATTGCTCAGTTACTTGAACGGCAAGGCATCAAACGTTATCTGGTCGAGATCGGTGGCGAGATGCGGCTGGCAGGTAGCAAACCGGATAATCAGCCCTGGCGTGTCGCCATTGAACGGCCGGATATCACTGAACGTAGTGTTCAGGGTGTGATTATGCCGGGGACCAATGCGGTAGCAACCTCCGGTGATTACCGGAACTATTTTGAGCAGGATGGCGTACGTTTTTCCCACACCATCGACCCGAACACCGGCAAGCCGATCAGCCATAAACTGGCATCGGTTACGGTGATTACAGCGAGCTGTGCCCGGGCGGATGCCTATGCTACAGCGCTAACGGTGATGGGTGATGAGGCAGGGTATGCATTTGCCATTGCTCAGGGGATAGAGGCGTACTTTATTGTGAAAGCCGATGATGGCTTCAAGGTACGTATGACCCCGGGCTTTTCTAAATTTCTCGATTCTCAGGAGTAAGACTGTGGAAATCATGTTTATGACGTTAGCTGTGCTGGCGCTGGTGATTATCGGTATGTCGGTAGGTGTGTTGTTGGGGGGTAAGCCGATTGCAGGATCCTGTGGCGGTATGGCGGCGCTGAAGATGGATACGGCGTGCACCATCTGTGGTGGCAACCCACAAAAGTGTGAGGATGAGCAGGAACGTCTGGCTGGCGGTAGTAACGACAATCTGGACCTGGCTACCGAAGTTAAGGCTAAAAGCTAATTGAGTGAAGAACCCGCCGCAGCTAGGCTGCGTCGGGTGTATAAATACTAAAAAAATCAATAGGATACTCACAGATAGGGGAAAACGATGGCTGTGTACGACTACGATGTAATCGTGATCGGATCCGGGCCTGCCGGTGAAGGTGCTGCAATGAATGCTGCCAAGCATGGCAAGCGTGTAGCCGTAGTAGAAGAGCAGAGTTCGGTCGGGGGCAACTGCACCCACAAGGGAACCATCCCTTCCAAGGCGCTACGTCATTCCGTACGTCAGATCATCGAATTCAATACTAACCCAATGTTCCGTGATATCGGTGAGCCGCGCTGGTTCTCCTTTCCGCGTGTTCTCAGCCGTGCTGAAAAGGTCATGTCTAATCAGGTGATGCTGCGCACGAACTTCTATGCGCGCAATCGCTGTGATGTGTTCTTTGGCAGCGCAGAGTTTGCTGATGCTAATACTGTCATGGTGACTGGCACGGTGAAAGGGGACGAGACCCTGCGGGCCAAAAATGTCGTGATTGCCAGTGGTTCTCGCCCTTACTGCCCGGCCGATGTGGATTTCACCCATCCACGTATCTACAACTCTGACACCATCCTCAAGCTGAATCATACACCGCGCACGCTGATTATTTATGGCGCGGGTGTTATTGGCTGTGAATATGCTTCTATTTTCAGTGGGCTGGGGGTGAAGGTTGATCTGATCGACAACCGGGATCGGCTGCTGTCCTTCCTGGATGGTGAAATTTCTGATGCATTGAGTTATCACCTGCGTAACAACGCGGTGAAAATTCGTCATAACGAGGAATATGAAGCCATTACAGGGGATACCCATGGTGTGACCATGACCCTTAAATCCGGTAAAAAAATCCGTGCCGATGCGTTCCTCTGGTGTAATGGCCGTACTGGCAATACCGATAAGATCAAGCTGGGTAACATTGGTCTGGAAGCGAACAGCCGTGGCCAGCTTAATGTAGATGATCACTACCGTACTTCGGTAGAGGGTATCTATGCGGTAGGAGATGTTATCGGCTGGCCAAGCCTTGCGTCTGCAGCGCTGGATCAGGGCCGTGCAGCAGCAGCTGATCTGTTGAAAACCGATGACTTCCGTTACATCAACGAAGTGCCAACGGGTATTTATACCATTCCAGAGATCAGCTCCATCGGTAAAACCGAAGAAGAGCTGACCGCTGAGTGTGTGCCGTATGAAGCGGGCCAGGCGTTCTTTAAAGATACCGCCCGAGCGCAAATATCCGGTCAGCCGGTTGGCATGCTCAAGCTGCTGTTCCACCGTGAAACCTTACAGATCCTGGGTATTCACTGTTTTGGTGACCAGGCATCTGAGATCGTACATATCGGTCAGGCGATCATGCATCAGCAGGGTGAAGCCAATACCATCAAGTACTTCATCAATACGACCTTCAACTACCCGACTATGGCGGAAGCCTACCGGGTAGCCGCGATTGCCGGCTTGAATCGGGTTGCGAATCTGTAAGCGGATTCTGTGATATTGCTAAAAGCCACCTTCGGGTGGCTTTTTTGGTTTTATCGCGCGGTGTGGATGGCTGCGGGGTTATTGCGCGCAATGCCTCATAAGCCAGTTGAGAAACGTATCAACGCTTTCTCGCTCGAAGTGATGCGCCGGAGCGACAGCATAATAGCTGTATTTAAGCGAAATTCTGGTGTCACTGAGTGGTATCAGTTCGCCACGCGCCAGTTCAGGCTCAATCAATTGCTGCCACGCCAGCACTATTCCCAGGCCTGTACAGGCTGCTGTTAGCGCCGATCCCAGGTGGCTAAAGCGAGTCACAGGTTGATGTGGGTTAACCTCTCCGCCTGCCTGATTGAACCAGCCGTTCCAGCTTAACCCTCCCGGCAGGTCTTCTTCCCCCGCCTGATAGTGTAGGCGGCGGGTTCTATCTGCCTGAAGTAATGCCTGAGGGGTTTCGTGCTGGAGCAACAGTCCTGGGCTGCAAACTGGAACAGCTCGCTCGGCCATCAATAACTGACTGTTCAGTCCAACAGATTCACCATGGCCAAAGTGTAAATGAAGGTCGACCTGTTGCTGATTGAAGTCCGCCAGTGTGTCTTGTTGCAGCAGCTGTAATTCAATATGAGGGTGGTGCTGGTAAAAGTCAGCAAGACGTGGGATTAGCCAGTGCTGGCACAGGGCGGGAATGATTGCGATGCACAGTCGAGATTGCTGTTGCTGGCAGGCTTGTTGCAGTCCGTTCTCCAGCTGCAGCATCGCCTTGCTTGCGTGGTTGGCCAGTAGAAAGCCTGCATCAGTCAGTTTGATGCCGCGAGACTTACGCGTAAAGAGTATGACTCCAAGCTGTTGTTCTAACAGTTTCATCTGGTGGCTGACAGCGCTCTGACTGATATGCAGCTGAATGGCTGCCTTGCTCAGGCTTTGCTGGCGAGATACCTCGGCAAAGGTGCGTAAAGCAGCGAGTGATATACGGGATAACAGCATGATATGAGTTTTAGTTAAGTAAGTGTGACGGATTATCCTTTGTTTATGGCTGCAGGCCAACGCACAATGAGGCCTGATTTGTCATCACACCCTGTCAGTAAAGGAGTATGAAAATGTCCGAATATTTTGCAACGGTAGACTGGCAACGTCATGGGCAGGACTTTCTCAGCCATACCTACAGTCGACGTCATGAATGGCTGTTTGATGGCGGTGTGGTTGTGCCCGCATCATCGTCACCCCATATCGTTCCTGTACCGATGTCGGTGGCAGAAAATGTGGACCCGGAGGAGGCGTTTGTTGCCTCGCTGGCCAGTTGTCATATGCTGTTTTTTCTGGATTTTGCGTCGCGAGCGGGCTGGATTATTGACCGCTATGTGGACCAGGTTGTGGGAACCCTGGCGAAGGATGCCCAGGGTCGGATGGCGATGACGGAGGTGGTGTTGCGTCCGAAGGTCTGTTTTGGGGGAGAACAGCCGAGTGCTGAAGCGTTACTTAAACTGCATCATCGAGCCCATGACGCCTGCTTTATTGCAAATTCGGTGAAAACGGATGTCCGCTGCGAGCCTTGTGTTGGTTAGCTACGCAGCGTTGTCATGGTCTTGCTGTTTATACCTTTATGGCGTATCTGTTTAATATTACTGTTGATCTGGTGGCGAAGCACAAATCTAAAGAGCAGCTTGCTGGGGCCTGACAGATTTGTGCCGTAGTCGCGGTAAATTCTGCCAGTGGATAGCTCAAACAGGTTGCCAGGTTCTTATTATTATATATGGATATTGTTATATGCGTATTTGCAGTGCTATGCTCTGGCTTCACCTCTGAGCTAATGGCTGCCATTTGATGTCCCTTCATCTTGATCCGGTACTGTTATTTAAATGCCTTGCTGACGAAACCCGACTGGTAATGAGCTTGCTGCTACAGGCGGAGGGCGAGCTGTGTGTGTGTGAACTGACCTGTGCACTGGATGCCTCGCAGCCAAAGGTCTCTCGCCATCTGGCGCAACTGCGTCACTGCGGCTTATTACAGGACCGGCGCCAGGGCCAGTGGATTTTTTATCGGTTGCACCCTCAACTGCCAGCGTGGGTCAACCTGTTGTTGCAGACAACGCAGCAAGGAAACCCTGATCTACTGATCGCTTCGGCGGCCCGGCTGGCACAGATGGGCGAGCGGCCGGAACGAGATGCAGCCTGTTGCTGAGACTTAACTTAACCACATTCTGAGAGATGATCTGACGATGACAATCAAAGTAGGTATCAACGGCTTTGGCCGTATGGGACGGCTGGTATTACGGGCCGCCTGGGACTGGGCTGATATTGAGTTTGTGCAGATTAATGATCCGGCTGGGGATGCGCAGACCTTTGCGCACCTGCTTAATTTTGATTCAGTCCATGGTACCTGGTCCCATGAAGCTGTGGCTGAAGGTGACTGTATCCGGGTAGGGGCGCAGGCAATGCGTTTCAGTGCCAACACGGATATTAATGGCACGGACTGGTCTGGCTGTGATCTGGTGGTTGAAGCCAGTGGTGTATTTAAACAGGTCAGCCAGTTACAGCAGTATCTGGACCAGGGCGTTCAGCGTGTGCTGGTGACAGCACCAGTCAAAGAGGAAGGGGCGCTTAATCTGGTGATGGGGGTTAACCATCAGCTGTTCGAGGCTGAACAGCATCGGATTGTGACGGCAGCGTCCTGTACTACCAACTGCCTGGCCCCGGTGATCAAGGTGATTCAGCAGCAGATAGGGATTGAGCATGGCTCAATGACTACCATCCACGACATTACCAACACCCAGACCATTCTGGACGCGCCCCACAAGGATCTGCGCCGTGCCCGTGCTTGCGGTATGAGCCTGATTCCGACCACGACGGGGTCCGCCAAAGCCATTACTGAGATCTTCCCTGAGCTGACCGGTAAGCTCAATGGCCATGCTGTGCGGGTGCCGCTGGCCAATGCTTCGCTGACCGATATGGTCTTTGAGCTTAAACGCGATACCACGGAGGAAGAGGTAAATCAGCTGTTCAAAACGGCAGCGCAGAACGAGCTGGCCGGTGTACTGGGTTATGAAGAACGGCCGCTGGTGTCGATTGATTACCGTACGGATCCGCGTTCGGCCATTGTCGATGCGCTCTCGACCATGGTGATCAACAAACGCCAGCTGAAACTGTACGTCTGGTATGACAATGAATGGGGCTATGTAAAGCGCACCATGGAGCTGGCCCGTTACATCATGACGCAGGGCTAAACGATGGCGGTGAGCAGCACTGAACTGCGCCAGTATATGCTGGTGACGGGCAATTACTGGGCGTTTACGCTGACCGATGGCGCTTTACGGATGCTGGTGGTGCTGCATTTTCACCAGCTGGGTTATGGCCCTCTGGCCATCGCTATGCTGTTTCTGTTTTATGAGTTTTTCGGCATTGTCACCAATCTGGTGGGGGGCTGGCTGGGGGCACGCATCGGCCTGAACCGCATTATGAACATCGGCCTGGGTTTGCAGGTCATTGCGTTGTTGATGCTGACAGTGCCACCTGAATGGCTGACGATTGGCTGGGTGATGCTGGCTCAGGCACTGTCGGGCATTGCTAAAGATCTGAACAAGATGAGTGCCAAGAGCTCGGTTAAACAGCTGACAAAACTGGCCGGAGAGGCGGGGGAAAGCCGTCTTTTTCGCGCGGTGGCGGTACTGACGGGGTCGAAAAACACCCTCAAGGGAGTTGGCTTTTTCCTTGGTGGTGCATTGTTAGGTGGGTTTGGTTTCAGTGGCGCGCTATGGCTGATGATCGCCATGCTGGCGCTGGTCTTACTCAGCAGCCTGGTGTTTCTGCAGAAAGATCTGGGCCGTAGCAAAGCGAAGCCAAAATTCAGTGAAATGTTTTCCACCAGCGCTGCTGTGAACTGGCTCTCGGCGGCCCGGCTGTTTCTGTTTGGCGCGCGGGATATCTGGTTTGTGGTCGCGTTGCCGGTCTATCTGAGTCAGCAGTTTGGCTGGGATCACTGGCAGGTGGGAGGCTTTCTGGCCAGCTGGGTGATTGCCTATGGTCTGGTGCAGGTCGCTGCGCCCTGGCTGACCGGAAAAAAACAGGGACGGGTGCCGGGTCGGGGTGTTGCGATCAGCTGGGTGGGGTTGCTGACACTGATCCCTGCTGCCATTGCGCTGGCGCTGCCCTGGAATCCACACTGGGTATTACTGACCGGGCTGATGCTGTTCGGCATCTGCTTTGCCATTAATTCTTCATTGCACAGTTATCTGATTATCAGTTACGCCCGCGAAGAAGGCACGTCCATGGATGTGGGCTTCTACTACATGGCCAATGCCAGTGGCCGGCTGTTGGGTACCTTGCTGTCGGGGGGGCTGTTTCAGGCCTGGGGGATTGAAGCCTGCCTGGCGGGTTCGGCAATTATGCTGCTGATTGCATTACTGCTGACGCTGAAGTTACCCGAGTATCAAGGGCCCGTGCAGTCAGGGTTTTCATTGTAAGGCAGTGTCGGTACTATGCGCCGTTTTGGTGCAGACAAGGAGTACCGGCGGTGGCGCGGATAAGGCTGTTTTTTGCTGAGCTGACACAGGAGATCTGGGACGTTTCCTGGACACTGTTTAAATTGATGATCCCAACCTTGCTGGTGGTGAAGGTACTGGAAGAGCTGGGCGGGGTGGCTATTCTCGGTCAGTTACTGGGGCCGGTGATGCAGCTGGTGGGTTTGCCAGAGGAAATGGGGCTGGTCTGGGCCACCACCATGCTGACCAATATCTATGCTGGCATGATTGTGTTCTTCCAGCTCAGCCAGGGCGATCCCTTAAGTGTTGCTCAGGTGACGGTGCTCAGTACGCTGTTGCTATTTGCCCATGGCTTGCCTGTGGAAGTGCGTATTGCCCAGCAGGCGGGCATCCGGGTCCGGGTTAGCCTGTTGCTGCGTATTGGTGGCGGCCTGTTGCTGGGCTGGATGCAATACCGGATCTATCAGGCGGGAGACTGGCTACAGCAGGAAAATCAGCTGTTGTGGCAGCCCGAGTCAGTGGACAACAGCTGGTCGGGCTGGCTCAGTTCTCAGGCAGAAAGTCTGCTGATGGTACAGCTGATTATTATTGTACTGCTGACAGCGCTCAAAGTACTCAAACTGGTGGGCGTTGAGCGGTTGATGGCCTGGCTGCTGAAACCGCTACTGCGGCTACTGAATATCGGCCCTCAGGCAACTACTATTACCATTGTCGGGGCCACCCTGGGACTGGCATTTGGTGGTGGATTACTGATTAAAGAAGTGCGTGCCGGACATGTGCCTGAACGTGATGTTTTTGCGGCCATGGGCTTTCTGGCGCTCAGCCATAGCCTGATTGAAGATACCATTCTGGTGATGGTGCTCGGTGCTGATCTCAGCGGTATCTTGTGGCTGCGTCTGTTGTTTTCTGTGCTGGTGATTGGCCTGATGACACGCTGGGTTGCCCGCCGGGATGAGAGTTTCTGGCAGCGCCACCTGGTCAATGCCCACATTCGCCCTGAGACAAATTAAAGTTCCCTCTTCCCGGTCGACTCGACATAGAGCGACTATGCTGTGATGACTCACCGTATCTGCACCGGTGGCCGCCTGGCTATTCAGGTGCATAAAGAGTCGATCAGGAGGAGAGACCGTGAAAATCAGGACGAGACTATCCATCACGGCGATTGTACTGGCCGTTGTACCTTTGCTGATTGCGACAGGTTATACCAGTTATCATTCGTTCAATAGTGCCAGGGATGCTTTGTACGCTGAGATACAGAGCAATCTGGTGGCCCGCCAGACCGCTAAGAAAACACAGATCGAAGCTTACTTCCGTACGATTTCTGGCCAGTTAAAAGCCCTTGCCTACAATCCCACGACCGTGGATGCGCTGGTCAATTTTTCGTCCACGATGGCGAAGGCTGTGCCTGCGGTGGCAGAGCGAGGCCAGCTGGATTCAGCACTACAGAGCTACTACCAGCAGGAGTATCTGGCTGAATTCGGTAAACGTAATGCCACCGGTAGCACCTTGCCTGCCGCCAGTCATCGGCAGCTAAGCCCGGCTTCCCAATTGATGCAGTACCGTTATATCGCTGCCAACCCAGAGCCCCTCGGGCAGAAAGATAAATTTGTCAGCCACCAGGATGGCTCGGGTTATGACGATGCGCATCAGCGTTACCATCCTGCTTTTCGCTACTTTCTTCAGCAATTTGGCTTCAGTGATATTTTCCTGGTTGATGATCAGACCGGTACGGTTGTTTACTCCGTATTGAAGGAGCTGGATTTTGCCTCGTCATTAAGTGATGGCCCGTTTGCAGATTCAGGTCTGGGGCGGGTATTTAAGCGTTCACGTGCCCTGGGGGGAAGCAATCGGTCGTGGTAGAAGATTTTTCCGCCTATGCCCCATCCTATAATGACCATGCCGCGTTTATGGCGACCCCGGTACTGGTCGAAGGGGAACGGGTTGGCACCCTGATTTTTCAGATGCCGGTTGGACGTATCAATGCGTTGATGACCTATGAGGGTAAATGGGCCGCCGCTGGGCTGGGTCACAGTGGTGAGACTTTCCTTGTGGGTCCGCGTAAGCGGATGCGCAGTGATAGCCGTT
>JAIBDV010000101.1 GCA_024686055.1 Neptuniibacter sp. | reverse complement strand
CGGATCGGTAAACAGGCCACCGCCTGCCTGCGTGAGCCCAGTCTGGGCCCCTGTTTTGGCATGAAAGGCGGGGCTGCCGGGGGTGGTTATGCTCAGGTAATTCCGATGGAGGATATCAACCTGCACTTCACCGGTGATTTCCACGCCATTGGCGCTGCCAATAACCTGCTCTCTGCCCTGCTGGATAACCACATCCACTGGGATAACACACTGGATCTGGATGTACGCCGCCTGAGCTGGAAACGGGTGGTGGATATGAATGACCGCGCCCTGCGCGATATCACCTGTGCGCTGGGTGGCCCTGGTAACGGCTTTCCCCGCCAGGATGGTTTTGAGATTACAGTGGCGTCTGAGGTGATGGCGATTTTCTGTCTGGCCACGGATCTGGATGATCTGCAGCAGCGACTGGCAAAGATTGTAATCGGCTATAACCGGGATAAACAGCCGGTCACCGCCGATCAAATCCTGGCCGACGGGCCAATGGCGGTGTTACTCAAAGATGCATTGGCCCCCAACCTGGTGCAGACGCTGGAACATAGCCCGGCTTTTATCCATGGCGGACCGTTCGCCAATATCGCCCACGGTTGTGACTCGGTGATCGCCACCCGGACCGCACTCAAACTGTCGGACTATGTGGTCACAGAAGCCGGGTTTGGTGCTGACCTGGGGGCGGAGAAGTTTTTCAATATCAAATGTCGCAGCGCCGGGTTGAACCCGGATGCCGCCGTGGTAGTCGCCACGGTGCGGGCGCTGAAGCTGCATGGTGGCGTTGAGCTGAGCGAGCTGGGCGACGAGAACATCGACGCCGTCACGCGAGGCTGTAACAACCTGATCCGGCATGTGGAAAATGTGCAGAAATTCGGTGTGCCGGTGATGGTTGCGGTCAACCGCTTTGAGGCCGATTCACTGGCCGAGATGGCCGCCATTCGTGATGCACTGGCCGGCATGCAGGTGAAGGTGGTGATCAGTAACCACTGGGCGGAAGGCGGTGCCGGGGCGGAAACGCTGGCCCATGAGGTGGTTGAGCTGATCGACACCCAGCCGGGTAATTTTCAGCCGCTGTACCCACCGCAGGCGCGGTTGTGGGAGAAGGTTAAAACCATCGCCACCGAGCTGTACGGTGCTGATGATATTATCGCCGACCAGAAAGTGCGTAGTCAGCTCAGCCAGTTGCAGGCTGATGGCTATGGCGAGCTGCCGGTCTGTATTGCCAAAACCCAGTACAGCTTTTCCACCGACCCCAGCCTGAAAGGTGCGCCAAACGGCCATGTCCTGCAAATCCGTGAGGTCAAACTCAGTGCCGGGGCGGGCTTTGTGGTGGTGCTGTGCGGCAATATCATGACCATGCCAGGCCTGCCCCGCACCCCGGCGGCCAATAAAATCCGTATTAACGATCAGGGTGAAGTCGAAGGACTGTTCTGATCGCCCGGCGGCAGGGGCGCAATGCCTACTGCCGCAGCAGGGTTTCCAGGTAGCGGATCTGGGATTCGGTCAACCGCTGCTCATCGCCTGAGGGCAGCACCACAAAGCTGGGTTTATCCATACGGGGATGCTTATCCAGCTGCTTTTGCGTCAGGATCTGCTGCACCATCGGGTCGAACCGGTCTTCGGCGGTGATCACCATACTGACGCCGCCACAGCCGTGGTCGATCAGTTCAATTTCGCTTTCCGCCTGGGCGGCAACCGCCGTCACTAACAGAATGGAACACATCGTTTGAATCCAGTAGCGGTTCATAAACCACCTCCATTAACGTTGAGATCGGCCCCAAAGGCCTGCTGAGTATTGCTGCTGACCGCACCATGGTTATTGCCACACACCAGCACCACGTTGCCGTTGTTACCGCTGATATCCACATCCAGGCAGCGAAAGCGCTCTTCCATCCGCTGCAGATTGGCCTGCACGTCCTGTCGCATCAGCCGCAAACCTTCCGGCTGCTGAGCCTGCATCGGCCGCACGCCGCTTTTATTGCGCGCTTCAGCCATGTAGGCCCCCATATCCTGTTCCAGCCGCCCCCGCATATGCTGCAGGGCCTGCAGCCGTTCGATTACCGGATCAATGGTGGGCGGATCGTTCACCGGCGTCTGCGCCAGCGCGGCGCTGCTAAGCAGCACAGTAAGGCTGAGTATCCAGAGTTTCATCACGCACCTCCTATGGGTTCTGCATTGCATCGCTGCTGCCGGTCTGGCTGGCGGCCTGCTGGCTCTGGTCGTTAACCTGCTGGTTGCTGCTGTTACCCAGCTGCTCACCGGACTGGTTATTACCGATCTGGCTGTTGTACATGTTGCCCTGATTGACATCACCGATATGAACGCTGCCATTACTGGCGGCAATATTGCTCAGCTGCACCGGGGCATAGTTGTCCTGGCCAATCGTCAGGCTGTTGCTCTGCGGGGCGTACTGCAGGCTACGGCTCCCGGCGGGCGGTGCCATGTTATAAGCACCGCTGCCCACCAATGCGCCCACGGCGACATCACCCTGTTGCTGGCCCAGCTGGTGCCCCTGAGCGCCGCCCTGGTTTGAACCCTGCTGAGCCGTACTGCTGCCATACTGGCGCGCCTGGTCCATCTGCTGATCAGCATGGCGGTAACTCTGCTCCATCAGATACTGGCGCATCATCGCCTGACGCTGGCGCTCCGACAACGGGCTGGGTTGTTCACTGCTGTGTACCGCACCGGCCACGCTAAGCAGGCCGGTCAGTAACAGCAGTGCGGTTGAAGATCGACGCACATTCATAAGATTTCTCCTGACAGATAAACAGAGGCAAACATAGCCAGCCCGCGTTTAATGAAAAGCTAACCGGGCAGGCAGTACAGGGATGGGATGCAGATAGATGGTGACGGCGCTCAGACCCGGCTGAGTCGCTTTAACCATCACCATCGGCTCACACCCGTTCAGGGCCATCAACACCAGGATCAGTGCGAATAGAAACATGTGAGCGTTCATGACCGTATCCCCTTATGCGTTTGCTGTATCTGTAGGTCACAGGCCATTGAATAAGGGTTCATAAAGATTTGAGCGACTGTAGCGCTTGACCAGACAGGCGCAGAATTACTAAGCTTGCGCCCAGAATAAAAGGAGACTTCAATGACCAGTCACTTCACCCGTATCCTGTCTATCGGGCTGCTTTACACTTCCAGTGCACTTGCCGCAGAGCTGGGCCTGCCACCTGTTGTGTCACCCGACCACAATCCGACAACTGATGCCAAAGCCGCGCTGGGTGCCCGTCTGTTTAGCGACAGCCGTTTCAGTGCCCAGGGCGATGTCAGCTGCGCCAGCTGCCACACCCCGGATAACGCCTTCAGTGATGGTCCGTTACAGACCTCCGAAGGTAGCGCAGCCGTCATCAGCAGCCGTAATGCACCGTCGCTGCTGAACGTGGCCTACAACACGTCCCATGAACGTGATGGCCGCACCGCCAGCCTGGAAGCCCAGGCCGCAACGCCGTTTATCAGCCACAGTCAGATGGGACTGCAGGACTACACCTCCATCCTGAATATTGTGCGTAACGAAAAAGCCTACCGTGATGCGTTTTACGCTGTCTTCAGTAAAACTCCGGCAGCCCTGACCATCGACGATATCAGCATGGCGCTGGCCGCTTACGAGCGTAGTCAGATTGCCGGTGATTCCGCCTTTGACCGCTGGCGTTTTGGTGGCCAGAGTGCTGCACTGACGGAATCCCAGCAGCGTGGTTTTGAGATTTTCATGAACGAAGGCAACTGCGCCAGCTGCCACAGTGTGGGTAAAGACAGTGCGCTGTTTACCGATCAGCAATTCCACAACGTTGGCATCGGCATCAATGCCCTGCAGCGTAAAGTACCGCAGCTGAGCAAAGCACTGGCGACCGCCAAAGCCGACGGTGAAGGCCTGGCTGACGTGGTACTCAACGATGACAGCCTGTCTCATCTGGGCCGTTACGCGGTCGATGGTAAAGACAGCTCCATCGGTGCTTTCCGTACCCCGACCCTGCGTAACGTCAGCCTGAGTGCGCCTTATATGCACGATGGCAGCATCGATACTCTGCGCGGCGTGGTTATCCACTACAACAACGGTGGCGTAAACATCGCAGGTAACCGCACCAGCCCATGGCTGAGCAAACAGATCAAACCGCTGAATCTGAACGATCAGCAGATTGATGATCTGGTCGCCTTCATGGAATCTCTGACCAGCACCCGCCTGATCACTGCCCAGCAGTAAGCAACGTATAAAAAATCATGACCCTGTAGCACCGCGCTCCGCGCGGGTCAGATATCGGCACGAGGTTCTGACGCTCACGGAGTGAGCTGCTACAGCTGCCTGCGGCTCCGCGCTCCGCGCGGGTCAGGTATTGGCACTGCCCTCAGCACGCTGCAGAAACTGCCTGTTCAGCACGCTATGGGGCTTAAGCGCCAGCCGTTCATTAGCCAGTGAACGCCCCAGCTCCGTTAGCCCGCCCCGTACCGCCGCCTCCATCAGCGTCCAGTCAATCAGATCACGCTGGGCATGGCTGCCACCAAAGCGATTGACGATATAACGCGCGCCCTGCAACAGTCGCGCAGCCTGCGCATAGTCGCCCTGCCAGAACGCATACAACCCTTCAACCAGCGGCAACCCGGTGGTACGGGCCCAGTCAGCCACCTCTGTTTTCAGATGCGTCGGTTGTTTCCAGTCACGAATCAGTCGCTCTACATCCGCCGTACGCCCTGCCCCAAGGTATGCCATCACCGCATGCCAGTCATTGAAGGGATATAACTGACCATCCGCGTGCTGGTCCCACTGCTGGGCCAGCGACTGCCAGCGTGATGACAGCTCAACACCGCTCAGCGCCAGCCGCCAGAGCAGCGCCGAGGCATCCACCATATCCAGCGCCATCTCACTGTTACCCTGGCGAACCGGGCCATCGTACAGTTCAAGGGCGGCATCAGTCTGGCCCAGCTCCAGCCGATACAGCGCCAGGTGCCACCAGTTGTGCACCTGAAAAAAATTATCCGACGCCGCCCAGCTGGCTTGCCGCGTTATCATCCAGCCCACACCATCTTCGGCCCGCCCTTCCATTTCCATCACATGGGCAACGGCATGGTGCGCCCAGCAATCGAGCGGCTCCAATGCCAGCGCCTGGCGTCCGGTGGCTTCGGCCCGGCGATAATCACCACACTCCTCCAGCCCGAAGGCGTACATGCCCAGCAACACCGAGTAGCCCGGCAGCTGTGCGGACCACTGTGGTATCACCCGCGCCAGCCGATCACGCAGGCTACGGTTACTGGCCCGATAAAAGTCGATCAGGTGGCCACACTGCAACCCGAGCAAGTCCAGTGGATACGCCACATTATGCTGATCCATCTGCTGCGCTGCTGCCGTCCAGTTGCCTGCCAGCAACTGCGACAGTACGGCGATATGAGAGGTTTCCCGGTCATTGGCGGGCAGTATCCGGGCCTGAGCCACAAACCCCGCCGCCGCCGTGGTCGCCGCCGGCTCAGTCGCCATCACATAGAGGTAAGCTTTAAGCAGATGGGCCATGACAAAGTCCGGTGCCTGCGCCAGCACCTGATCCAGCAGCGCGACCGGGTCTCCCCGGTACAGATTGAACTGGCTGATCGCCTGCTGATACAACTCAGCTGTTTCGGCACAAGCCCCGGATAATTCGTACCCCTGATAATCAGACACCATGACAGAACCCTCATATTGATCTGCATGAAGTATGGACCAGACGGTACGGGACGGCGCTTAACTGTGGGGCCGGTGTCCACACCGGGAAGAAACCCGGCACTCATCATAAGTGCGGTGCCACGGGGGCAATTGGGGCAATAAAACTTCAGGCCTTGTAGCACCGCGCTCCGCGCGGGTCAGGCAGCGGAGCGCGGTTCAGACGCTCACGGAATGAGCTGCTACCAGGCGATAACAACCGGTTTACTTCGGCATCAAAAAACGGATGGTATAACTGCCACTGTCATACGCTTTGACCACGCCGTAGATCGACTGACCATCACCGCGATCGGCAATACTGAAGTAGATATTACGGGTGGCGGGGAAATCCTTGCCCACAATACGCGCACCAAAGGCTGTCAGTACCGCTTCGTAGTTATTCAGAATTTCCAGTGCCGAGAAGCGGCGGTCCATCCGGTCCACGGTGCGGTATTCGGCGCGCATCTCAGTGCCGTTAACCTCCTGGCTGTCACGCTGACCCTGCTGGTTAATACGCAACCTCAGGCTTTCATTCTCCAGCCCACGGGTAATCTTGCGGGTAAAGCCAGGCACTGGCTTCATAAAATCAATGCTGATCATCGCGCGCTCAGTGCTGCCACTGATTTTTTTCAGCATGACCCGGCGATTAGCCGTCCGACCCTGAACGGTATCGTTGCTGGCTACCGGTGACTGCTCACCGAAGCCCTGGGACTGCAGTCGGTTCGGGGCAACCCCTTCAGTAACCAGCGCTGCTTTTACCGCAGCAGCACGCTGCTCAGACAGGACCGCGTTATCAGCCTCTTTACCGACGTTATCGGTATGGCCCTGTACGGCCAGCACCAGGCTGGGATACTTTTGCAACAGCGCCGTTGCCGCCAGCAATGCGGGGCGAGAATCGGGCTTCAAACTGGCTTTACCGGTATCAAAGTAAACACCGTCCAGCCTGACTTCGCCCTTAGTCTCCAGCTCTGCCAGCAGCGTTTCCGGATCAATAAACAGCGTCTGCTCAAACGCCCCGACATCGACTGCTTTAAGGTCCAGTCCGGCGGGATAGGCGGTAAAAACACCCCAGATAGTGTTCAGATTAAAAATGACCCGGGTGCCAGATTGCGTACGGCTTTTATACAGGGTGGCACCGGCCTCGGTGAGCGCAGCTTTGTAGCTCTCCAGTAGCGCACGGCGGGCTTCGTTACGGGCGGCTTTATCCTGTTTGTCCGGGCTTGGCCGTTTCTGCGAAATTTCCCATAACCGACCCTCATACTGCTCCCGCACCCGGCTACCATCATGGCGTAGATAAGCCAGCTTTAAACGATCAAACGTTTTGAACTGAGCACGGTTTATATGAAAGCCATCGATCACCGGCACTACCGGGCTGAACGGGATCATAATATTTTTCTGGCTCAGGTGGCTGGCATAGCGATAATCGCCACTGAGAGAAAGTACTGGGTCTGAGGCCTGGGCAGGCAGAACCAGCAGAAGAAGTACCAGGAGGATCAATCGGTTCATTCATAGTGCTCATAAAAAGGGCTGTGGCATATACAGCCGGGAACACTACCAATAGCACTCAACAACAGCAAACGCCAGACGCTGTAGATCCGCGCGGGTCAGGTATCGGCTCCGGGGAGGCAGACGCTCGCGGAGCGAGCTGCTACAGGAGGGCTGCTGTCGATGAGCAGGAATGTGGGACCGGTGCCTTCACCGGGAAGAAACCCGGTACCAGCGATAATTACACACCCCCTGCGGGATTCGTCACGTCAGACTCGAAAAACCAAAGCGGTTATTTATCAGCCACCCGTGGATAAGCACCGGTATTACGATCGATCCAGCCGGTCAGATCACGCCACATTCTGTTGATCTCACGCTTCTTCGGCATAATGCCTGCGTGTGCCAGCTCGATGGTGACTACCGGAATTTTGCGTACCAGCCAGGCGTAGTTACCCAGCGAACCTGGGTAGGTGCCCAGTAAAGACAACTTCAGCGGGCCCAGTCGGCGTGGTGGATAGCGAGTATTACCATCAAAGTCGACAATGCCATGGGGTGCATGGACCGACACAATCAGATCAGGCTTAAACTCTTTGATCAGCTGATGCACCGCTTTGGATTCCGGCTCACTTAAAGGGCTAAGGCCCGGGAAGTAGCGGGCGCGTTTTTTCTTACGATCACGCCAGTATTCCAGCGGCGTATACACGGCTTTGGCAGGCTGAAAATTGCGGTTCAGGTCAACCTTGTTCGCATTCACCCGGCTGCCACGGCGCTTGAGCATGCCGTCCGGGTTCACCAGCGGCAGTGCATGCCAGGTGATCCGACCATCATGCTGCTGTTTCAGCATGTTCAGCCATTTAAAAGTAACACTGACACTGGAATATTCATCCCCATGAATACCGCCCAGAAACAAAATCCGGGGAGCTTTTTCACCCTCAGGCCCGGCGGTTGCGGGCAGGCGTAGCTCCAGCAGCGGCTGGGACTTTACCGAGTAAAAACGAGGTTCAGCAAAATTGAGCCCGGCACACTCAGCATAATTGACGCTGGCCAGCTTTTTACTGATTTTCTTGCACATGCCCAGCGCATCTGTCGTTGTACTTGCCGCCATGGAATAGCTGGCCAGGCACAACGCTATGCCTGCCCAGACAATACCTGCCCATCGAATAAGAACCTGTGACTTCACCTGTTGCTACCTGTTGCTACTATTTACCGGCGCTTATCATACCTGATTTAGTGCACTGTCCGTAAAGTCAGCGTCACCAGGCGTTACACGGGTATTGTCGAAGATCAGTCACGAATCACTTTACGCAGAAACTCGCGGGTGCGTGGGTCAGTTGGATTGGAAAACAGCTGCTCCGGTGGCCCCTGCTCCACAATGCGGCCACCTTCCATAAACACCACTCGATCAGCAACGTCGCGGGCAAAACTCATTTCATGGGTCACCACCAGCATGGTCTGTTTGCGCTGGGCCAGCTTTTTCATCAATTGCAGCACTTCTTCAACCCATTCCGGGTCCAGCGCCGAGGTTGGCTCATCAAACAGCATGACTTTAGAGTGAGAGGCCATCGCCCGGCCAATGCCCACTCGCTGCTGCTGACCACCGGACAGTGCCGCCGGGTAACTGTCTG
>JAIBDV010000244.1 GCA_024686055.1 Neptuniibacter sp. | reverse complement strand
GGTCATGCAGCATCAGGCCCAGCTTGGTACGTTCACCCGCCAGCTCGCCGTAGGCCAGAGAACCCATACCAGTCAGCATGGTGGCCAGGCCGCCCTGTTCGCCTTTGCCGAACAGATCCTGACGGGCTGCACCGTTTGCAGTCCAGTTGTTCACCATTTCCTGCAGATCGTCGATCAGCAGATCCGTGGCGGCCATCAGGTACTGACTGCGACGGTCACAGCTGCCGTTGGTGCAGTTGGCAGTATCAAAGTCAGAGACGGGACGCTGGCCTGCGCCAGGGTTGGTGCCGTTCAGATCCTGGCCCCACAGCAGGAATTCGATGGCGTGGTAGCCGGTGGCGACGTTAGCTTCAACGTCATCCACTTCGTGCAGGGTGTCTGCCAGCAGTTTCTTGTCGATCACTGTCGCATCAACCGTTTTGCCACCCAGGGTCAGGGTTTTGTTGGCAATCACGTTAGCGCTGTAGAACGGGTTTTCATCGGACTCGGTGCCGTAATCAGTGGCAACGTAGTCGATCAGGCCTTCATCCAGCGGCCATGCGTTTACGCGGCCTTCCCAGTCATCCACCATGGCGTTACCAAAACGGTACGCTTCAGTTTGCTGGTAAGGGGCGCGTGCTGCGGTCCATGCATCTTTTGCAGCCTGCAGGTTCGCGTCTGTGGGTGCTGCCAGCAGTTGTTTAACCGCGACACGCAGCGCTTGTGCTGTGGTCAGGGAGTCTTCAAAGGTAGCGTGAGCGATGTCTGCATAGGTGGTCAGTACCGCCTGGTTAGATACCGTTGCCGGTGCGGAAGACTGAACATTGCCCTGGTTACAGCCGGTCAGTACTGCGGCTGTCAGCGACAGCGCGATCAGAGACTTGCGAAACTTCATTGTTATTAACCTTTCAGCAGAGTGATCAAAGTGAAGGGGATATTAACAAAATAAGAATCGTTATCAAACTCATTGGCGTTACTTTTGACTAAAGTCAGTGATTCCTGGTTAGAAACGGCTGTCAGGGCGGGTTGTAGCCACTGCGCCAGCGGCTCAGTGGCACAATCACGGCGGGCTGACCATTGGCCAGAAACCAGGAATCGACCGCCCAGAGCTGCCGGGTGCTCTTATCCTCAATCACCGCGCTGAAATGCGGCGCGCTCAGTTGCAGCGGGCCACGGTGGGCGGGGTGGACTGGCCGGTGCCAGCGCAGCAGCTGTTGATGGTGCAACAGGAGCAGGGTCTGGGTGCTGTTGCTGGTTTCGGCGACGCAGTCGAGCTGGTGGCCGGGTTTGTCGGGGAACAGTACATTGCGCCCTTCATCGTTGGCGGTGTTGGCCAGCGGGCCGACCAGCTGCTCCATCTGACCGATGGCCTGAGCAATGTTCTGGCGTTCCTGGGTCGAGGTGGTGGCGGGGGGCTCGAACAGCTCGGTGATCTGTTGCCACTGATCTGGCGTAAGCTGAAGGCGGCTGCGTTGCAGACAGCCGACTGTCTGGCAGTAATGTAGCTTGCCGGGGTGCTGGTTTTCGTCCAGCTGGTAACGGTCGAGCCAGACGGAGGGCGGGATCTGTGAGACCGGCTTGAGGCAGCCGGTCAGCAGGCTGCAGGCCAGCACCAGGCTTAGCGCAAGCGCAAGCGCGGGCCGGGTGTGGGTGAACGGATCAGGCGTCGCTGCCCTGGTGCGACCAGCTTTCCTGCCGGTGCTTATCTTTAAGCGCCACATAGTTACCGGCAGTATAGGTGAAGAATTCCCGCTCCTTATCGGTCAGTGGCCGAATCTGTTTGACCGGGCGGCCCATATACATAAAGCCGCTGGTCAGCGTTTTGCCAGGCGGCACCAGCGAACCGGCCCCGATAATCACCTCGTCTTCGACCACGGCACCATCCATTACCATCGCGCCCATGCCGACCAGTACCCGGTTGCCAATGCTGCAGCCGTGCAGCATCGCCTGGTGGCCGATGGTGACATCGTCACCGATTAGTAGTGGAAAGCCGTCAGGATTGAACGGTCCGGCATGGGTGATATGCAGCACGGAGCCATCCTGGACACTGGTGCGGGCGCCGATACGGATACGGTGCATATCGCCGCGAATAACTGTTAATGGCCAGACGGAGCAGTCCTCGCCCAGCTGGACATCACCGATGACCACGGCGCTGGGATCAACAAATACGCGGGCAGCCAGCTGCGGTCTGCTATCCTGGTAGGGGCGGATATTCATGATTATCACCTCGCGCCTGGGTGAGCGGCGCTGTTACATTAGCTTTACAGTCTGCAGGCTGACGGGAACTGATGCCTTTGTGGCGACTCTACCGTCAGGCAGCATTACCTTTGCAGATTATCCCGGCTGGCTGCACGGGATGCCAGTTGTAACGGCCCGCAATGGCCGCATGAATACCCGGTAACACACCCACGGCAACACCCACATAAATAGAAACACCGACGATTTCTGGAGCAGCGCATGCTGAATACACTGATAGAGAGACTGCCTGAAGGCAGCAACGATCTGGCCACTTTGCTACGTCGTACCCTGAGCGAGGAGACTGAACTGGCCGAGCACTACCGTTACGGTGTGGCCCTGGCCACCGCCTGTGCGTTACGTAATCGAGAGCTGGCGGCGCTGATCCGCGAGCATACCGCCGCCGAGACTCAGGCCATTGTGCAAAAAGCGGTGGAGCGTATGGGCATCACTAATCCGTATTTTCAGGTCCGTATGGTGGCCGAGATCGGCGCGGGTGGTTCGCTGCAGGCGCTGTCCATGCCACCGCTGCAGGATACTGGTGTCAGTGATGAAACGGCCTACCATTATTACGCCGTGGCGATTTCGGCCATCAACGGCGGCATGCCCTGTTACCGCAGCCATCTGATGGATCTGCTGCACAGTGGCGAGTCGTCCCAGGCGATTGATCAGGCGCTGCGGCTGGTCGCTGCATTGCACGGCCTGGATCAGCTGCTGGTACTGGGCGCTTGAAGCGGGGCCTCTGTGCCCCCATAAACAGTCAGATCTGACACAGGGAGACCGCACCATGAGCAACCCATTGCTGCAACACCATCTGCTGCCACCATTCAGCAAGATCAGCCCGGCGGACATCGAACCGGCCGTTGATCAGCTGCTGGCGGACAACCGCGCCGCGATTAGCACCTTGCTGGGCGAGCTGACGGCGCCGGACTGGAACAGCCTGGTAGCACCGCTGGAACAGATGAATGACCGGCTGGCCCAGGCGTGGTCACCGGTGTCCCATATGAATGGGGTGGTCAACAGTGATGAACTGCGTGATGCCTACAATGCCTGCCTGCCCAAACTGTCGCAGTACTGGACCGAACTGGGCCAGAACGCCGCGCTGTATCAGGCGTTTCAGGCCATCCGCGACAGCGCTGATTTTGCTGCGCTGAGCCAGCCGCAGCAGAAAACGATTGAAGATCAGCTGCGTGATTTCAAACTGTCCGGCATTGCCTTGCCCGAGGCTGAGCAGAAACGCTTTGGCGAACTCAAGCAGCGCCTGTCTGAGCTGAGCACCCGCTTCTCCGAGAATGTGCTGGATGCCACTGGCGGCTGGCAGAAGTTGCTCAGCGATGTGACTGAACTGGCCGGTCTGCCACCGATGGCGCTGGCGGCGGCGAAGCAGATGGCCGAAGCGAAAGAACTGGATGGCTGGCTGATTACGCTGGACTTTCCCTCCTATCTGGCGGTGATGACCCACGCTGAGAACCGCGATCTGCGCCGCGAAGTGTACGAAGCGTTCAGCACCCGCGCTTCCGATCAGGGCCCCCATGCGGGCCAGTGGGATAACTCCGAGGTGATGACCGAGATCCTGACCCTGCGTCAGGAACTGGCCGCATTGCTGGGTTTTGCCCACTATGGCGAGTATTCACTGGCCACCAAAATGGCCGAAACGCCGGACCAGGTGGTGGGTTTCCTCACCGATCTGGCGGAGAAAAGCCGTGCCGTGGCTCAGCGTGATTACGACGCGCTGGCAGCTTACGCCCAGACCCAGGGGCTGGCAGACCCCCAGGCCTGGGATCTGACGTTCTACGGTGAAAAGCTGAAAGAAGAGAAGTATTCAGTGTCCCAGGAAGCGCTGCGGCCGTACTTCCCGATGCCACAGGTGCTGTCAGGCCTGTTTGAGGTGGCCGGGCGTCTGTTTGATATTCAGGTGCAGGAAGTGGCCGAGTTCGACAGCTGGCACGCCGATGCCCGACTGTTTGAGATCAGCCGTGAGGGCGAGGTGATCGCCCGCTTTTTCCTTGATGCCTATGCCCGCGATAAAAAGCGCGGTGGTGCCTGGATGGATGACTGCCGGGTGCGCCGTCGCCTCGATGATGGTTCCATCCAGCTGCCGGTGGCCTATCTGGTGTGTAACTTCAGCGCGCCGGTGGGGGATGACCCGGCCCTGCTCAACCATAACGAAGTCACCACCCTGTTCCACGAGTTTGGCCATGGCCTGCACCACATGCTGACCCGCATTGATGTCGCCGATGTCAGCGGCATTAACGGTGTGCCCTGGGATGCGGTGGAGTTGCCAAGCCAGTTCCTGGAAAACTGGTGCTGGGAGCCTGAAGCGCTGGCGTTAATTGCCGGTCATTATCAGACTGGCGAGCCACTGCCGCAGGCGATGCTCGACAAAATGCTGGCAGCGAAAAACTACCAGTCCGGTATGATGATGGCCCGTCAGCTGGAGTTTTCACTGTTCGATTACTGCCTGCATATGGAGTATGTGGCCGGTGAAACCGAGGTACAGGCGGTGCTGCAGCGAATCCGTGATCAGGTAGCGGTGGTGCAGGCCCCGGCTTTCAATCGCTTCCAGCATGGCTTCAGCCATATCTTTGCTGGCGGGTATGCGGCGGGATATTACAGCTACAAATGGGCGGAAGTACTGTCGGCGGATGCCTTTTCACTGTTTGAAGAACAGGGCATTTTCAACCCGCAGACCGGTGCTGCTTTCCGCCAGTCGGTGCTGGAACAGGGTGGTTCGCGCGCGCCGATGGCACTGTTCACCGAGTTCCGTGGTCGTGCGCCGCAGGTTGATGCCCTGTTGCGTCACAGCGGCATTAGCGCCTGAACCGGGCAGAGAGAGACCGATGAGTACACCCATTAAACGTTTTGTCGCGGGCGCTGTCTGCCCGCGTTGCAGTAAAATGGATACCCTGCGGATGTATCGCGATGAAGAGCGCGAGTACCGTGAATGTGTGAAATGTGACTTCGCTGATACCATGCGTCTGGATGGTGAACCCG
>JAIBDV010000325.1 GCA_024686055.1 Neptuniibacter sp. | reverse complement strand
GGCGGTGAGGTTGAACTGTCGCTGGCGGATCGCTGGATCAGCGGCGAGCTGCAGCGCGTAGAAGCCGAAGTGACCCGTCACTTCGACGAATACCGTTTCGACCTGGCCTCCTCCCTGCTGTACGACTTCATCTGGAACGAGTACTGCGGCTGGTACCTGGAGCTGTCCAAACCCGTACTGTGGGACGACAACGCCTCTGCTGAAGCCAAGCGTGGCACCCGCCGCACCCTGGTACGGGTACTGGAAGTACTGTTGCGCCTGGCACATCCGATCATGCCGTACATCACCGAAGAGATCTGGCAGTCCATCAAAGGCCTGGCTGGTGTCGAAGGCGAGAGCATCATGCTGCAGCCGTACCCGGTAGCGAACGATGACAAACACGACGCTGATGCGGCAATCGATATCGAGTGGCTGAAAGGTGTGATCACCGGTATCCGTAATATCCGTGGTGAGATGGGCATCTCCCCGGCCAAGGATCTGGATGTGCTGTTCAACAACGGCAGCGCTGAAGACAAAACTCGCCTTGAAGCCAACGAAGCTTTCCTGAGCAAACTGGCGTCTGTTGCCAGCATCACCTGGCTGAACCCGGGCGATGAAGCACCGATGTCGGCAACGCAACTGGTTGGCGGCATGGAAGTGCTGGTGCCGATGGCAGGCCTGATCAACAAGGATGCCGAGCTGGCACGCTTGCAGAAAGAGCTGGATAAACTGCAGAAAGAGATCGGCCGCGTAGAAGGTAAATTGAGCAACGAGAAGTTTGTTGCCAATGCTCCGGAAGCTGTGATTGCCAAAGAACGTGAGAAGATTGAAAGTAACAAAGCTGCTCACGCTAAACTGGCAGAGCAATACGGCAAGATTGAAGCGCTTTAAGTAGCCATAGCTATTTTATCCGTCCCGTTCTGGCCCGGATAACCCGATGCCAGTCAGCGTGAGCGCTGACTGGCATTTTTATTTTAAAATCACCCACCTGTCTAGCACACCTATTTGGTACCTGTCGCAAGAATGATCAGCAAATCCCCCTGAGCAACAGCATTATCGCCTCGCCAGACATACAGCACTATTGCTACTCCACCTATTAAAAAATGAACAAACACTAAATTATTAATCAAACAACTGTTTATAGTCTTTACGCTAAACATCAATAAAAACTATTCATTTTTTCTCTGCGCACTTGCAACATCAGTAAAGCCAGGCCATGATCATAGCGCGAAAAAATCGTGAAAAAGTAGCTAACTACCTTAAAAATCAGCAATTTTACCTAACATAAAGCATCAAGATTGATGTTGACCCGTATCAAGCGGCATACCTCAGTGGTATTTATTTGTAATATCGCCGTGAGTTCAGGGTATTGAAGCAGGTATAATTGCGGGTTTGAATCTCAGCAGCGTTTATTCAGTGGATGGTTCTAGCCTAGTTATGGTTCGTAAAAACAAAGGGTTGCTTCGCACCGTCATGGTCTCTGGTCTGGCAATGATTACAGCGGCTTGCAGCAGCATAGATAGCAAGGCCACACAGGCTACCGATGAAAACGGCCATGTGCGCTCAGCTCAGGCCACTCAGTTACCGATGCCTGTCGCCGAACTTGGCCAGCTTAATGGTGGCACTAATATTGTTCCTCCCGCCGTTTCCGTGGCGCTGGAACAGATTAATACGCTAAATCAGCAGCAGCAGTACAGCCAGTCATTAAGACTAACCCAGCAGCTGATCCAGCAGTACCCTGGTAGTCCCGACCTTGCACTGATGGAAGGTGTGATGTTCAACCAGCTGAACCGTACCGACGAAGCTGAACAGGTCTTTCTGCGGCTGTCAGAAAAACACCCTGAGCTGCCAGAACCGTTAAACAACCTGGCCGTTATCTATGTGAACCGGGGCGATATGAACCGGGCAATCAGCACTCTGCAGAAAGCCTTTGAAACACACCCCAGCTATGCCCGGGTACAAAGTAATCTACGCACGCTCTATACCACTCTGGCGTCTCAGGCCTATAACCGCGCGCTAAACCTGGGCAGCCAGGCACCGGCTCCCGTACTGGCTGAACTGGATCGCATTCCAGTGCAGAACAGCCCGGGTACTCTGCACGAACAGGGGGCACAACTACTGGCAACGAACCACCAGGCCCAGATAATCCGGACCCGAACCCAGCCTGTCAGTACAGCATTGACTCAGCATGAACTGGCAGAGATGCAAGCCGATGTAATCCGGGCAGCCCAGGCAACCACGCCTAAACCCGTTCAGGTCAGTGCCGTAACCGTACCACAGCCAACGACACCGGCCAGCCCGGTAACAACAGCCGCTGTCGTTTCACCTGAGCCTGCTACCCCTCGGCAGCCTGTTACCACTCAGGTTACACCTGCCCCGGCGACCCAGCCCTCTCCAGAGGCCAGCACACCAACAGAACCGGTCGTTGATGTGCATACGCAGTTAAAAGAGAAACTTAACGGCTGGGCAGCAGCATGGTCCGCCAAAGATGTACCGGCTTATCTGAATTTTTATACTGATAACTACCGCCCTGACCGAACGCTGTCACATAAACGCTGGAAACAGCAGCGCCAGCAGCGTCTGACCAAACCGCGCTCTATCAAAGTAGGCGTCAGCGGCATCAGCATCAAAATAAGCAGTGAAAAACTGGCACAGGTCAGCTTCACCCAGGCCTATAAGGCTGACAGTTACCGCGATAAAGTGATCAAAACTCTGACGTTTGCGTTGCAACAGGGGCAGTGGAAAATCGTTGATGAGATCAGCCGGAAGGCCCGCTGATAGTCATACAGACATCTGATATCAAAAAAGGGAGCTAAGGCTCCCTTTTTTACTGCCCGCCAGCCTTATTTTAACGCCCGTAAACTGCGCTCTGCATTGATTCGCCAGCCCTCAGCCAGCCTGACCAGATATAGTTCTTTGAACGCAGTATCACGATAGTCAGGTGCAGCATAGGCCTGACGAAAGGTCACTCGCACCTGATAATGGTCCAGAGGCATCAGCCGTATCTCCGATATATTCACGCGAATCCAGTCTGGCCGCTCCAGCCTTGCACGGCGCCAGCTGACCCACTGTTCGTGGCTCAGATCATCATCCAGCGGCAGGTAATAGGAAACATAGCAGCTTTCATACGCTCCCCAATCCTGTTGCTCCCAGGCCTGACGCCAGCCTTCAATCGTTTGCCGGACCTGCCTCTGATCCTGAACCGTCATCAAAACAGGCTCAGGTTTCGCGGTATTCGGGTCCACAATCACTAATGACTGCGACCCCTCAGGCTGCCCTTTACCCCAGTCAGACCAGCCAACCAGATAGCCCAGTGAGGCACCGGCCAGAAATAAAGCAACCACTGCAGCCGTCACCGTCCCGGTATTTGCTGTCGGCTGAGTAATGGTCAGTGACACCGCAAAGCGCTGCAGCAGACAGGCCCCGGCCTCTGTTTGCCAGAGCGGGCGTAGTACCGCAGTCTCCAGCACCAGCAGCGGTAAATGGCTGCAGCCAGTATCACTGACAGCACTGAGCTGAAACAGGTATTCGAGTACGGGTAACACCACCTTGTCGCTGTAGATCACCAGGACGCGTGGTTGTTTAAGGGATTTTACGGCCCGTAAAATCGCCGCTGCGGATGCTTCACATTCCAGTTGCTGTGCCAGCTGGGCCTGTATCAGCTCAAGGCTGCTGAGGTCTGTCAGTAGTATCGCATGCGTCAGGCGACCCAGAATAACGTCACAGAATAACGAGGCAGGTTGAGGTAGCCGACGAAGATAAACCAGCCCCAGCTGTTGCAGCTGCTCCAGCGTGGCATCCAGTTCCATTGCTGATGTAACCCTCATGGTGTCCCTGCACTAACGATTTAACGACGCCCTTTCGAGGGTTTACCCTCGTAAGCAATTTTCCACTGGCCATTTTCCAGCTGCCAGTACTGTCGCTTGATACTGTCACCGTGGTAATTGCTGCTTCGATAGTGCTGAGTGAATGTCGCAACCATCAATTCAGGCTGATCGGGATAACGATACAGGCTCAGGTTATCCAGCTTCAGTTCAATAAACTTCTTACTGTCATTGATCTTTCCCTTATCCCGTGTAAAGCGCTTAAAGTCACGCTTTCCATCACTGAAAACAGGCGAATAATGGGAGAAGTAGCGGCTATTATCCAGGCTTTCCCAGTCG
>JAIBDV010000383.1 GCA_024686055.1 Neptuniibacter sp. | reverse complement strand
GCTCGCCGATCAGGGATGCAACAGAGGTTTTCTCGTGCATGGACTGATCCGGCAGTGGGCCGAACTCGGAGCGCAGTGCCGCAACCATCCAGCCGGACAGGTACAGGTAGCGGCGGTCAGTGCTGTTGAAGTGCTTCTTGATGGAAATCATCTTCTGCTGACCGATAAACCCGTGCCAGCAACCCAGAGACTGGGTGTACTGAGAGGTATCAGCATCGTAACGGGCCATGTCATCACGCATGATTTTTGCGGTGTACTTAGCGATGTCCAGGCCAGTTTTGAACTGATTCTGGGCACGCATACGGGCTGCAGATTCCGGGTTGATAGCATTCCAGGCGGAACCATTCGTGGCGCGCAGCGTTGCTACTGTATCGATATCGTTAGTGTAAGTAGACATGGTTAATCCTTCACAATGTAACGGTTGTCATCTTTATATTTATATTGGCTTAGCGTGTGGCTGCACCGGGGTCCCTTGGCTCAGGTATCTCGCTGACTGTGTTAATCCAGTCAGTCGTCAATCTGGCTCAACGATCAGCGCCCTGAGGAGCTGCGTTGCTGGACGCCATCATGGGGGTGCAGGGCAAAGCCTGTCAAAACGGTTTTTGTGCACTGCGGTAGAAATGTAGTCAAATTACATGGCATTTGTATAACAGGTTGTAGTTTCACTACACGAAAATAAACAGCCGTTACTGATGGGAAGCCTGTATTAATGGGGGCTTGCTTATCTCAGATAAAAGTAGGAAGTACTTTAGTCGAGTAACAAAAGTGACGGATTTACACGCGCTTATGGTTATTTAAAAAGTAATTTTTATTCGAATTAGTTCTTAATAATATTCACTACAAAATTGCCAAACCGGCCTGTTTTCAAGGATTTAGCCTGCGTATCGCCTGGATTAAACCGGCCGATAGGTCTGTTTGTCCACGTCAACGTGGATGCGAAAGGTTGAAAAACAGTCAGCGCTGGTTGTTTTTTGAGCGTTTGAAGGGGTGCTGGCTGTCGGGTAGTGATCGTCGTTGTCTGTCAGGCGTGCGGCAAGCCCGGTGAATTGACTTCAGGCTGATTTTCGACTCACGCACGCGCACAAACAGGCTGCTGTCTTTAGCGACTCAGCATAGAGTAGTAGGCAGGCCTGGTGGCATTTGCCACAATGGCCGGCGCCAGCCCTGACCCAGAGGAATACCCTGCATTATGAGTTTTCATAAATTTGCCGACAACGCCGAGCTGATCGCCTTTGCTCGCCAGCATAGTCCGGTGTTTGCACCCGCTGCCGTATTAACGGTGGAAGAGATCTCTGATGGCAATATCAACTATGTCTATCGGATAAAAAGCGACCAGGCCAGCGTGATTGTGAAACAGGCGCTGCCGTTCATCCGTATAATCGGCGAGGGCTGGCCGCTGTCGCAGGATCGCATTCGTATTGAAGCGCAGTCGCTACAGCGGGCTGCTGAGTTGTGTCCGGCTCAGGTGCCGCAGCTTTATTACTATGATGCCGCACGCTGCGCGCTGGTCATGGAAGATATGGGTGATCATCAGAACCTGCGGGAGGCGTTACTGGCTGAGCGCGTGGTGCCGCAGCTGGCGGCGCACCTGGCCCATTTTATGGCGCGGACTCTGTTTTACAGCTCTGATTTCTATCTGGACTCTCATCAGAAAAAAGCACTGGTTAAAGACTTTATTAACCCGGATCTGTGTAAAAGCACCGAAGAAGTGTTTTTTGTTGACCCTTACTGTGATCATGAGCGTAATAACATCCATCCGGCATTACAGACTGCGGCCGCTGAAATGTGGCAGCACGCGGCACTGAAGTGCGAAGTTGCCCAGCTCAAGATGCAGTTCCTCTGCCAGGCGCAGGCGCTGTTGCACGGTGATCTGCATACCGGCTCCATCTTTGTCACCGAGCAGAGCAGCCAGGTGATTGACCCGGAATTCGGCTTTGTCGGCCCGATCGGCTTTGATCCGGGTGTGCTGATTGCCAATTATCTGCTCAGCTACTGTGCGCTGGGTCAGATGGCCGGTGTAAGCGCTCACTATCGTCAGGGTTTACGCCAGACTATTGCCGACCTATGGAATGGCTTTACAGCCCAGTTCGACCAGCTGATGGCCAGTGATACCCGGGACGCTTCCTTTAAGCAGGCCAGCTACCGCCAGTATTATCTGCAGCAGCTGCTGGCCGACACTCTGGGCTTTGCTGGCACTGAAGTGATCCGCCGTACCATCGGTATCGCGCAGGTGGCTGAATGGCAGGCTATTGATAACGATGCTGCGGTGGGCGTGGCCAAGGGCCAGGCACTGGCACTGGGGCAGCAGCTAATTCTGCAGCGTCGGACCCTGGGCACAATCGAAGCGATGCTTGAGTTACTGGATAACTGAAGCGTCGCTACCAGCGCATTCAACAACAGCCTGATACAATAGCGCCATCACTCCGCTGCCTGCTGGCAGCGGCCAGGCCCGGTTTAACTGAGTAAACGCAATGCACGACTTTTCCAAGAAGAATAAAGTTTCCGTCTGGGCTTCCCAGCACCCCTACGCCGATATCCCCGACGCTTACTTCGAGGAAACCTTCAGCCGGAACAACACCCGCGCGACCAACACCTGGTCCAAAAACTTCCGGCTGAAATACTTCATGCCAGAAAATATGGAAACCAATGGTGCAATGGACGGCCTGATCGACATCAAGCAGGCGGTAGGGGAGTGCTCGTTCTCAGCTTCCTTTATGGATGTACTGATGAGCAAAGCGCGCAAGAAACAACTGGAACAGGTCACCTGGGTGGTGGTGCTGTTCGAATATGAATACAGCGTAAAGCTCTCTGCCACCGGCAAGGACGAGTATCTGACTTTCCTCGGCGCATTCGACTACGACGATGATGCTGATAGTCTGTACGAAGTCGAAGAGTAAGCCCGCCCCGGCGTAATGCTGTGCGGTTAAGCACACACTGAGGCAGGACGGTGGGGCCGGTGTCCCCACCGGGAATGATCAAAGTAGGTTATTGCGAGATAACCCAGACGGCATTCCTGCCTCGCCCCTGCCTGCTAGTGCGTCAAGGACTCCCTCCTAATACGCCTGTGACTTCTCAGGATTCTGCTTGCCATGGCAGAGCCCGTTTTCTGTATGGATATACAGTGTATTTTCTGCGGTTGTGATATCCCGGTAAAAGTTCGCTTGCTCAGGCTGTATATCTCTGGCAAGCTGCTTTAAAGTTTCT
>JAIBDV010000387.1 GCA_024686055.1 Neptuniibacter sp. | reverse complement strand
TCTGCCACCTCGGCCGCCAGCTCCGCCGGGGCAAAGCTTTCCTGATGAAACAGCGCCATATCCATGTCACGCGCCTGGGCAAACTCACGCAGTGCTGCCATGTATCCCTCAGGACCACAGCTAAACAAAGTACGTCCAGCTAGTTCAGGCACCAGCTTCCCAAACAGCTCAGCATTCAGCGGCCCCTGATAATCACCATCACGGGGGCTCTCGCACTGATCCAGCAGGCGTTGCAGCTGGAAGTTATCATGCGTTGCCGCCAGCTGTTCCAGCGTGTCCGCCATAATCACATCAGCTTCGCTGCGAGCACTGTAGATAAACTGGATCTCGACTTGCTGCGCGGTATCCAGCAACCAGCGAGCGATCGACAGACACGGCGTAATACCGCTGCCCGCCGCCATCAGCACCAGCTTCGGCGTTGCACGGCAGTGCTGCAGGGTGAACTCACCGGCCGGGGCCAGTGCTTTCAGGGCATGGCCTGGCTGCAGATTATCCAGCAGAAAATTGGACACCCGGCCCTGATCGACCCGTTTTACCGTAATTGATACCGTTTCAGGCTGAGCTGGAGAAGAAGATAGCGAGTAAGCGCGGTGCAGCAGCTCGTCGGCTACATCCACCTCAAAGGTGATGAACTGACCAGCCTGGTAATCAAACGGCCGCGAGTCCAGATGACGAAATTCAAAAGTCGCAGTATCGGCGGTTTCTTCGGTCCGACCGATGCACAGCAGCGGGCTGAACACCGCTGCCGAAGGGGAAGTCTGTTCCATGGATATTCCACATAGCAGAAAGGCGGCCCGCAGGCCGCCCGGAGATTGCGGTTATGCTGAAGCCAGCATCGTTTTCAGATCGTCTTCAGCGTTGTCTATCAGGGTCAGGCTGAAGCTGTCCTGCAACACGTTGACCAGGTTCTCGGTCAGGAAGCCCGGCACGGATGGCCCGACCCGGATGTTTTTCACCCCCAGCGACAGCAGTGTCAGCAGTACTACAATGGCTTTCTGCTCGAACCAGCTCAGCACCAGGTTCAGCGGCAGCTCGTTGATCTCACACTCAAAGGCTTCAGACAGTGCCAGCGCCAGCTGGATCGCCGAGTAGGTATCGTTGCACTGGCCGATATCCAGCAGACGTGGAATACCGTTGATGTCACCAAACTGCTTCTTGTTGAAACGGAACTTGGCACAACCCAGCGTCAGTACCACACAGTCATCCGGCACCGCGGCCGCCAGATCGCTGTAGTAGCTGCGCTCGGATTTATCGCCATCACAGCCGCCCACCAGGAAGAAGTGACGGATATTGCCCTGCTTGACCTGATCCACGACTGCTGGTGCAGCCCCTGCCAGCGCATTGCCACCGAAGCCAACGGTAATATGCTGCGCAATCTCGTCGTACTGGAAGCCTTCCAGCGCCTGGGCACAGTTGATCACCTGGCTGAAGTCTTCACCGTCAATGTGCGTCACACCCGGCCAGCCGACAATGTTGCAGGTAAATATGCGGTCGGTGTAACGGCCGACATTTGGATCGATCAGGCAGTTGGAGGTCATCACAATCGCGCCGGGGAACTGCTCAAATTCTTTTTGCTGGTTCTGCCAGGCGCTACCGTAGTTACCCACCAGATGCGGGTACTTGTTCAGCTCTGGATAACCATGGGCTGGCAGCATCTCACCGTGGGTGTAGACATTGATGCCAGCACCTTCGGTCTGCTTAAGGATCAGCTCCAGATCACGCAGATCATGGCCCGATACCAGAATCGCCTTACCGGCAACCGGTTTCACATTGACCTGGCTTGGCACCGGGTGGCCAAAGGTTTCGGTTTCGCCGGTGTTCAGCATTGCCATGACCCGGTAGTTCAGCTGGCCAATCGCCATCGCCGTATCCAGCAGCGGCTGCAACTCATCCGGGTCAGTCGCCAGCCACGCCATAATGTGGTGGAAATCAGCCGCAACACCGGCATCCTGCTGGCCCAGTACATAGGCATGTTCCATGTAAGCTGCCGCGCCTTTGAGGCCGTACAGACACAACAACCGCAGCCCCAGCACATCTTCGCTGATCTGGTCTTTACCGCGATTTACCGCCGCCATCGGTGCCTGGGCCTGCAGCCCGGCAGAATCGCCAGCCAGCATAAAGGAAGCAACAGCGGTTGGCTCAACCGGCTGCTTATCCGCCGCCAGACAGGCCGCTTCATACTGCGCGCGCAGCTGCTCACGGTACTGCTGTGCCTGCTGGGCATAGCCAGTAATGCGCTCAGCTTCGAAGTTCACATTGGTCAGCGTGGCAAAAAACGCACGGGGAATAAATGCATCGATTTCAGCATCAACAATACTGAATTCGCGGGCTTTCTCGGCATAGAAAGACGCCCCCTGCAGGGCATAGATCAACAGGTCCTGCAGATCAGAGACTTCCGCTGTTTTACCGCACATACCCTGGGCATAGGCGCAACCGTTACCCGCTGGCGTACTGATTGTTTGCTCACACTGGACACAGAACATCGTTAATACCACCTCACTGAAGATGCATTTTTTATGCATTTATAATTTTGAGACAGCACACTAGCTGTACCGGCGGGTCTATTAACAGGGATTTTTCTGTCAGTTTATGATCCGTTGACATACATCAAACGGCGAAACAGGTTGCATTCTCATCCCCATTTCCGGTGACTAAATATCAGTATTATCAGGGCCTGTAAGCGCTCACGACTGTTCAAAAAACGACCGAAGACACACCGTCTGCAGATATGTTGATCTGCATCTATCAAACAGGCGTTTGACTGCTTTTGAAGCGGTAAAACCGATCTAGACTGAACAGTAACAGGTTGCCCGCCTGTCACCTGCGATCACACAACAGGCGCGGTGCATCCCGGCACTGCAACACACAGGCAAGGAGGGAAGACAGATGCTGACCTACACCGAATGTCTGGAGATGAGTGGCCTCACCCCCGATGAAATTGCTGCCATTGTCGAGCACGAACAGGTAGACCCACTCTGCGCCGCCGCCATCGGCAATTATCTTCTGACCCACGACGGCGAACAGAAGATCCGCAAAATGATCCTCGATGATATCGAAGCCGCCGCCAAACGTGGCGACAGTGCTCACGAGCAGGCGCTACTGCAGGTACTGGCCAACTTTATCGTCGAACACCCGCTAC
>JAIBDV010000111.1 GCA_024686055.1 Neptuniibacter sp. | reverse complement strand
GGTGCCTACCCTGACAGTTCACGAATTATCGCTCAAGTATATCATCTGCATAATGTCAGTGATACTGATCACATACGACAAGTTTTTACTGTTTTTTTCGCGCTGCAACGCCACCCTAATAGAATATGAACAGCCACAGAACTTGCCCTTAATTCAATATATCTATGTAAATCTGCGGGATAGACGAACGATTAGTGGAAAACAGGCATGAAACAAAGCCCAACTAAACCAGCCTCTCGCACAACAAAAACTGACAAGTAAATGCACAACAGAAGGGAACCCGACACCACTCCAGGTCGGTTGATTTATGACCAAACCAACCGAAGATCAAAAAACACCCAGTTAAACACTTATTATGATCCGAAACGTCAGCACCAGACCGGACACAATCGAACGTTTTTTGTACTGCGAGCATTACGCTTTCGAGTACCATCGCCCAGCTCAGAGTGTTAAATACATATTTTGATGACATTAGCGTTATTCAATCCCAGCCATGTGCCTGACAACAAATACTCGCTGAGACCCCGGCCTTAAATTTTCACTTACGAACAACAGGTTCTGACGAAAAACGACCCTGTCTGAGACAAATTGTCGCACCACTGCGCCCGCCAGCTGCTGGTATACTGCGCCACTATGAATGGCCTCAATGAACAACTGCTGCAACTGACCTACATCCGCTTTCTGACCCTGTTTGGCCAATGCGCGATGCTGATCTTCACCCTCTATGTGCTCCAGGCAGAAATTAACCCGCTGCTGATGAGCATCACCTTTGCCGCGTTTGCGCTGCTGAACCTGGCCACTTTTGCCCGACTGCATGCCAACTGGCCGGTGACCGAGCCTGAGTTTTTCAGCCACCTGATCGCGGATCTTGCGCTGTTTGGCAGTCTGATTTTTCAGACGGGCGGCGGCACTAACCCGTTTATCTTCCTGCTGCTGGTGCCACTGATCATTGCCGCATCCACCCTGCCCTGGCGTTACACCCTGGCCACCGCGCTAATCGCGATGATTACCTATACCTCGCTGCTCAATCACTACATCGCGCTCGTGCCCACTGCCGATAGCCATGCCCATCGGCTGAGCAACCTGATTGATCTGCATACGACAGGCATGTGGCTGAACTTTATTCTGACCGCCATTATCGTGACCTGGTTTATCAGCCGGATGCGCCATTCACTGGAGCATCAGCGGGTACGACTGGAAAGCCAGCGTGAAAAACTGCTGCAGGACCAGCAACTGATCTCACTGGCAACCATGGCCGCCGGTACCGCTCATGAACTTGGCACCCCGCTATCGACCATGCGGGTACTGCTCAGCGAACTGCAGGCCGATTACAAAACAGATAACGCATTACAGGAAGATCTGCTGATTCTGCAACAGCAGGTAGACACCTGCGCCGAGCGACTGCAACAGATGGCCCGCAGTGTGCGAGACGAGCAGCAGTCACACCGACACCTGAGCGCCAGCCAGATTATGGACAGCGCGCTGGAGCAATGGCAGATCATGCGGCCCGACGCGACATTCAGTTATCGGGTTGAAGGTAAGGGCGTTATGCCGGAGCTGGAAAGCTCCAGCGCCCTGCAACAGGCGCTGCTGAACCTGCTGAACAATGCTGCCGATGCCCACCCCAAAGATATTCGCATTGAACTGGACTGGACCGACACCAACGTGGTGCTGCAGATCTATGACCAGGGGCCGGGGCTGTCGCTGGAGCAGTCACAGCATCTGGGTAAACCCTTCGTCACCACCAAGGGTAAAGGACTGGGCATCGGCCTGTTTCTGACCAGCACCACGCTGGCCCGGTATAATGGCGATGTGCGGCTGTATAATCATGAAACCGGCGGCACCCTGACCGAAGTCAACCTGCGACGCAGTACTGAACCGGCAGAAGAACAGGAAGAGGACCTTCGCTATGTCGACTGAACACGCTACCCCCCTGCTGATTGTGGATGATGACCCTGTCTTCAGCCGGGTACTGGCCCGCGCTCTGACCCGGCGTGGCTACCACGTCGCCACCGCCAGCAGCGCCGACGAAGCACTGGAGGTCGCCCGCCGCCACCAGCCCGCACTGGCCACGATTGATCTGAAGATGGAAGGCCGCTCTGGACTGACACTGATCCCTGAACTCAAAGCTCTGCTGCCAGAACTGAACATGCTGGTATTGACCGGCTATGCCAGCATCAGCACCGCAGTGGAAGCGATCAAACTCGGTGCCACTAATTATCTGCCCAAGCCCGCCGATGCCGACCAGGTGCTGGCCGCCCTGCAACAGAATAGCCCCGATGCCGAAACACCGGTAACGGAAAGCCCGATGTCCGTTAACCGGCTGGAGTGGGAACATATTCAGAAGGTGCTGGGCGAATATGAGGGTAATGTCTCTGCGACCGCCAGAGCACTGGGAATGCACCGACGCACCCTGCAGCGCAAACTGGCCAAACGGCCAGTACGGCAATAAATAACCCACCCTCAGGCTAACTGCTTACCTTTTTCATCGAAACAACAACGATAGACTGCGCGTCGCCAGCCTGACCACTGGCGTTAGCACTTGATAATACTGATATTAACCCTCCGCACCTGCCTGAAACAGTTACTCAAAGTGAACAACTGATGCAACAGCAACCAATAAAATTCCCATTCAGAAATTATTTTTAACAACCGGGAAAATAACTGCCTGAAGCCACTTTTATTTTTCAAATCAATAAGATATTCTAGCGGCCTGAATGTGGTGAGATGGCCGAGTGGCTGAAGGCGCGCCCCTGCTAAGGGCGTATATCGCAAGGTATCGAGGGTTCGAATCCCTCTCTCACCGCCATTTAGATCCTTCCTGAAATACCTTCCTTATATATCAGACGCTTCCTAAGACACTGCATCAGTTACTGGCTTTCCAACATAACTGACACAGCGCTTTACGCTATCTATTGTTCATCGATATACACTTTGGCATCAAAGGTTCGTACCCAGTCTGGCAGGAACACCATCATTCCGGTCATCAGAATGCCATTCAACAGCCCTTCCGGAAACATGATCAGCGGCAGATAACTCACATACTCATGCTCGATCTTTGCCCAGCTATACACATCCGTCAGCCATAGCAGTAGCGCACTGGACAGCCCGGCACTGGCACTGGCAACCCCGGCACCGATAAAGGCACATAGAAACAGATAGACAAAGAAGTTCTTCGGCAGCTTGCGTTCCACATACTGCAGAATGCTGTAACTCACCAGCACTGGAATCACAATGGAACAGATGCCATTGGCGGCAAAACCATCCCAGCTTTCTTTCCCCAGCAACGTCATCCCCAGCAAGGCCAGTGACGCCGACAGAACCGCCAGATCCCAGCCAAACATCAGCGTCAGCGCCGTCACACCCAGAAAGTGAATACTCAGGCCTGGAGAGATCCCCGCGCGCATCGACCACATCAGCATCAGCACCACCGTCGCCCCCATCAGCAGATGCTGCAATCGGGCATTACTGACCAGCACCTTCCAGGGGGCCCGCCACACAGAAACAGCCAGCGCCAGCAGGTAAAGCAGATGTAATGGCCACTGCAAAGGCCCACTCAACAGCCCTTCGGAAAAACTCATCGCACACCACCCGCCTGACAAATAAAGAGGACAACACCGCTGTGTATTGTAGCGCCGCTGTTGATATCGGAACGAATACTCGAAAAGATCCTCACGAAAAATTGATCTCAGTCGACAGACTGTTACAGGGTTTCAATAACTGACAGGTACTGTGGATGAATATTCTGATTGTCGATAACAACCACGCCAGTCGCCAGCAAACTGTCAGCCATATCCAACAGACCGGCCACCATACCCTTGAAGCTCGAAGTGCAGAACATGCCCTGACCAGCCTCAGTCGCCATCAGATTGACATGCTGGTGCTCGACAGCAGCCTGCCCGGCATCTGTGCGCTGGACCTTATTCGTACGGTACGGGCACAATTTCAAAACTGGTTCCCCATCCTGTTGCTTAGCGAGCTGGACCACCATGACTACCTGGCCGAAGGGATTCATGCTGGTGCCGATGATTATCTGCTCAAACCACTGAGCGAACCACTGCTCAACGCTAAACTCAGTGCGCTGGGCCGAATCAATCAGATGAAACAGGCGCTCGATGCCGCCAACAGAAAGCTGCGTGAGCAAAGCACACAGGACTCTCTCACCGGCCTGAATAATCGCCGCTGGCTGGATCATTGCCTGCAAAAAGAGTGGAGTCGGCACCGACGGGAGAATAGCGAACTGGCGATACTGATGATCGACATCGATTACTTTAAAGCCTACAACGACAGTTACGGTCACCCGCAAGGGGACCACTGCCTGCGCCAGGTCTCAGCGCAGCTGAACAAATGCCTGAAGCGCTCCCATGACCAGCTGGCCCGCTACGGTGGCGAAGAATTTATTGCCGTCCTGCCGCAGACTTCACTCGAAGGGGCACACATCATTGCGCAACAAATGCTCACCGCTATCAGAACCGCAGAAATACCCCATTGCAGCTCAGACATAAACGCCTGCGTCACCGTCAGCATTGGTATCAGCACCACCCGCCTGTCAGCCTCCCAAAGCACTGAACTCATCGAACAGGCTGACCAGGCGCTCTATCAAGCCAAACATAGCGGTCGCGACCAGGCAACCGGCTACGGTGAGATCACCACACTCATCAACAGCGCATCTTCACGACCATCACCGGCGGCATAATAGTTTTTCCTCACCCCATCCAGCTCAAACCCCAGCCGCTGATAAAGCCGGATGGCGGTGTCATTAGACGCACGCACCTCCAGCATCAGCCGGACAATGCCTTCCGCCGCCAAGGCCTGCATTGCCCAGCACAACAACTCAGCCCCTAGCCCCTGGCCCTGGGCTGCCGGATCAATAGCAATTTGCAGCAACTCGGCTTCATCCAGCACCGTACTGAACAGCGCGTACCCCAGCATTGGGTCACCGGGCCCCCAGATACGGGTGCGAGATGAAGACAGCTGCGATAGCCAGACCTTCTCGCTCCAGGTTTCGGTAAAACACAGTTTTTGTAAACGTTGCAGGCCCGGCAATACTGCCTGGCTTAAAGGTTCAATGATTTCAGACACAACAGATTCCAATAGATCAGTGTTCCAGTAACGGCTGTATATCCCGCCACAGTGTTGATTTCAGTTCATGTAACGTCAGCAGCTCGCTCAGGCTATGGCTGACCACCACCCGCAGTTGCGGCTGTTGTGGCAGCTGCACCGCGCCACGTAATTGATCCAGCGCCTCATCCGTATCCAGCACCATCTGCGCCGCCGCTTCACCCAGCAACAGCAGGCGGCGGGCATGATGCCGGGTCGCCAGCTGTTTAAGCTTGTACTGCACCGCCGCCAGCGCTTCAGGGCGGCTCTGGTCCAGCGAACTGCTGGCCAGCATCGGCCAGTTCAGCACAGCCGCGCGCGGTAATTCAACAGGCCGGGCGGTTAAATAACCCGCGATGTTGCCCAGCAGCTGCTGATGCCGAGCCGAAAAATCCTCCGGCGAAGCCGTCGGTAACGCATCGACAACCAGGCAGTCCCCCACCGCCAGTAATGCCAGCTTGAAGCGCGGCACCGCTGCCGGTTTTTGCGGTTTCGGTGCCAGCTTCACCTGCGGCGGCGCTTTAGCGCGTTCAGCTTTAGGCTTCGCCGATTCCGCCACCAGCGCCAGGGTATCGTTCAACGCTGCGCGGGCCTTGGCCGCATCCATGGTCGGTGGCACCGGCGGCGCAGCTTTACGCGCAGACCCTGGCCGACCGGGGCTAACCGAGGGCTCAGGGGTGAACGGAATCTCTGGTGCAGGATAACGAAAATCCCACACCCAGTCCGCCGAAGGAGCTGCTGCGGGCAACGGCCGTACCGGCAACCAGCTGGTAATTCCCAGGGCGTCGAGGTACTGATGGCGCTGTTGCTGATCTGGCATGGTGTGACGTTATCCGTGGTATAGAAACAGAGGAAAGTTGACCATCAATGTGGCGGCAACGCTGAGCGCCCGTATAGCACGGCCACTCAGCCTGGTCGCAACACTGGGCAGGCGGGCAGGGCGCCCGCATACCGTGCCGCAATCAGACTTGCGGGTGCGCCTTCTCAACATTGGTCGCCAGCATATTCAGGGCATGAATATAGGCTTTGGCAGAGGCGATAATAATATCGGTATCCGCACCCAGGCCATTGACGATCCGGCCTGCATTTTCCAGTCGGACAGTCACTTCACCCTGTGAGTCGGTGCCTTCGGTGATCGCATTCACCGAGTACAGCTGCAGGCTGGAGCCGGAATCAGCAATGGATTCGATCGCCTTGAACGTCGCATCCACCGGGCCAGAACCTTCTGCCTGAGCCTGCTGTTCAGTGCCATCCACATCAACGGTCAGCTGTGCCAGCGGTGTTTCACCGGTCTGGGAAGTCACCGACAGGCTGACCAGTTTGAAGTGTTCGCTGGAGGCGATTGCCCGGGCATCACTGACCAGCGCCACCAGATCTTCGTCGAAGATCTCGTGCTTCTTATCCGCCAGTTCTTTAAAGCGACCAAAAGCAGAATTCAGCTCAGCATCGGTGGCAAAGCTGGTGCCCAGCTCTTCCATACGGCTACGGAACGCCGCCCGGCCAGAGTGTTTGCCCAATACCATTTTGTTGGCATTCCAGCCCACACTCTGGGCAGTCATGATCTCGTACGTTTCCGGGTGCTTAAGCATGCCATCCTGATGGATGCCAGACTCATGGGCAAACGCATTGGCGCCCACAATCGCCTTGTTCGGCTGTACCGGGAAACCGGTAACGCTGGAGATCAACCGGGACGCTGGCACAATCTGAGTGGCATCCACAGCAGTTTCCAGCCCCAGAATGTCATGCCGGGTACGCAGCGCCATCACAAACTCTTCCAGTGAGGCGTTACCTGCCCGCTCACCCAGACCATTAATGGTACATTCCACCTGACGGGCACCGGCATTCACCGCCGACAGCGAGTTAGCCACCGCCAGACCCAGATCGTTATGACAATGCACCGAGAAGATCGCCTTATCGGCATTGGGGATACGCTGGATCAGCTGCGCAATGGTAGCACCAAACTCTTCTGGCACGGCGTAGCCCACGGTGTCAGGAATGTTGATGGTACGGGCACCGGCATCGATCACTTTCTCGATGATTTCGCACATAAAGTCCAGCTGTGAGCGGCTGGCATCTTCCAGCGAAAACTCAACATCATCAATCAGGTTACGCGCCCGCTTAACCGCATACACCGCCTGCTCCACCACCTTTTCCGGTGACATCTGCAGCTTGTATTCCATATGGATCGGCGATGTCGCAATAAAGGTATGGATACGGCCAGAGTTAGCATTGGCCAGCGCTTCACCCGCACGATCAATATCGGCATCCAGCGCACGGGACAGCGAACAGATGGTGCTGTCTTTGATGGTATCGGCAATGGCTTTAACCGACTCGAAGTCACCCGGGCTGGCGATGGCAAAACCGGCTTCGATAACATCGACCCGCATCTTCTCCAGCTGCTTGGCGATCCGCAGTTTCTCATCACGGGTCATGGATGCGCCCGGGCTCTGTTCGCCATCACGCAATGTAGTATCAAAAATAATGACGCGGTTACTATCACTCATCTCAAGCGGCTCCATCGAGGCCAGCACCGTTAATCTGAGCGGCGTGGCCCTGTTTTCTTATTCAGGGACAGGTGGTGCGATTGCGCTGGCGCTGCCATCGCCAGTATCGTACCCCTTTATTTGAGAGGAATTTTACACTGCAACGGCCCGTGTAAGTAAGGGATAGCGGAAAACTCTGCTGCACTGCACGATTGACGCCGCCCGGCCCAGGCGCTCTACAATAAGCAGACTAACCTGTTACAGGAGCCTGATGCGGATGAAAAGCTTCGATACCCCGGTGGACCGTCGTGACACCAGCAGCAATAAATGGGAAAAGTATGGCGAGCGCGACATCATCCCGATGTGGGTAGCCGACACTGATTTCAAAGCCCCTCAAGTGGTGATCGACGCCCTGCAGGCCCGGATTGAGCACGGCGTGTTTGGCTATACCAATACCCCGGCTGAGCTGAATAGTCTGGTGATTGAACGGATGCAGCAGCGCTATCAGTGGCAGCTGGAGGACAGTGCGCTGGTCTGGCTGCCGGGGCTGGTATGCGGGCTGAACCTGGCCTGCCGCACGGTTGGTCAGCCGGGTGACGGCGTGATCAGCCCGAAACCGATTTACCCGCCGTTTGTCAGCGCCCCCCAGTTGTCAGATCGCAAGGTAGTCAGTGTGCCGATGCTGCAGGAAGACAATCGCTGGCGGCTGGATTTCACCGCGCTCGAGCAGGCGATTACCCCGGCCACAAAAATACTGCTGTTCTGTAATCCACAAAATCCAGGCGG
>JAIBDV010000107.1 GCA_024686055.1 Neptuniibacter sp. | reverse complement strand
CCAGCTACGTATCTACGTCGAAGCCGCGATTGACTTCCCCGAAGAAGAAATTGATTTCCTCGCCGACGGCAAAGTCATGCATGATCTCGAAGTGATTCTCGCCCGCGTCGATGCAGTGCAGGCGGAAGCGCATCAGGGCAGCCTGATGCGCGAAGGGATGAATGTGGTTATTGCCGGCCGCCCCAATGCCGGAAAGTCCAGCCTGCTCAATGCGCTGGCCGGTAAAGATGCAGCCATTGTCACGGACATCGCCGGTACCACTCGCGATGTGCTGCGCGAACATATCCACATTGATGGCATGCCGCTGCATATCATCGATACTGCCGGCCTGCGTGATTCACCCGATGAGGTGGAGCGAATCGGTATTGACCGGGCCTGGCAGGAAATCGAAAAAGCAGACAGAGTACTGTTGATGGTCGATTCCACCAGCACAACAGAGAAAGACCCGGAGCAGATCTGGCCCGACTTTATCCACAAGCTTCCCCAGCCAGATAAAGTCACCGTGATCCGTAACAAAGCCGACCTTAGCGGCGAAGCCATCGGCTTTGAGCAGCACAGCCATTACAGCCTGATCAGCCTCAGTGCCCGTGCAAACGACGGTGTCGAGCTGCTGCGTGAGCACCTGAAAGCCTGCATGGGCTACGCCAGTACTACCGAAGGCGGCTTTATGGCTCGCCGCCGTCATCTGGATGCGCTGGAGCGAGCCGCTGAACTGCTCAATACCGGCCACCAGCAGCTGCTGCACAACGGGGCCGGAGAACTGCTGGCTGAAGATCTGCGTCAGGCCCAGCAGACTCTGAACGAAATTACCGGCGAATTCACCAGTGATGATCTGCTAGGACGTATCTTCAGCTCATTCTGTATTGGTAAGTAACGCCTGGCGTAAGGAGAGAACATGAGTATGAATCTGAATTGCCCACACTGTGCTGTCACCAATCGGGTACCTGGTACACGACTGACTGATGGCCCCAAATGTGGCAAGTGCAAGCAGCCGCTGTTTGCTGGCCAGCCGCAAGTCGTCACCGCCGCTAACCTCAATGGCCTGCTACACAGTAATGATATTCCAGTACTGGTCGATTGCTGGGCAGACTGGTGTGGCCCCTGTAAACAGTTCGCGCCGATCTTTGATCAGGCAGCCCGTCAGTTTGAACCTCGGCTCCGGCTGGCCAAGCTCAATACCGAAGCAGAGCAGGGGATTGCCAGCCAATGGCAGATCCGTTCTATCCCGACACTGATTCTGTTCCGCGCTGGACGTGAGGTCGCGCGACTGAATGGCGCTGTACCGTTGCCACAATTACAGCAATGGCTACAACAGCAAGGTGTTGAATTATGATAGTTAACCACAGTCCGTGTGAATAACTTAGATATAATAAAAACAGGGTGTTACATCTGTTAACGGCCCTGTTTTAACATGTTATCCACACCTTATCCCTGGCAACTGAAACGGTCTTCCTTCAGCTGTGGCCAGACTTTAAGCCAGTCATCAGCACGGCTCACCGTGCGCGCAATTCGCAGCCGGACACAGGGGCTGTTCTTCAGCGTCACCTTATAACGGCCTGCCAGCTGTTCCTGCGCCATACCACTGCCAACCGATATCCAGTGAGTTTGTGATTGCCGCCCCAGCTGACGGTAGTAGATCAGCGAATCAGAGGTTTGTGGTGGCGGCTGCTTCAGCTGTCGGGCCCAGAGCGCCGGGGACAGGGTGCCATCAAGGGTGTGCAGGTGATCAATATCCCCCCCCAGAGCCGCGACCTTCAGAATCAGCGATGCCACTTCACCGATCGCAACCACTTCCAGTGTTTTCGCCTGTTGCTGACGTTTGAATTGACCCAGCATACGGGCCATCGCTTCCGCCTGCTCCGTGGCATCGCGTTGACTGTTCAGATAACGCGGGTCACAACGACCAGATTCAGCCAGTCGGATACAGGGTAACTGGGCATAAAAGCTGCCAGCGTCCTGTAACGACAGCCGCCGACCCAGTGTCAGCCCGGTAGATTGCTGTGCAGCTTCTATATATAGCCTTAATGGCGTTCCCACCGCTCTCAAAGGTCGGGTCAGAGACCACTCAAACCCGCTCGCCATCAACGGTAATGCATTGGGATCGACCCCCGAATCTGCCTGCGGCACGACCGGTACCATCTGACACCCAGTCAACAGGATTATCCCTGCCCATACTCCAGTCCACTTTATCACCCGGATCTCCTTGCTAACGCCTGATAGGGTCTGGCCATCATAAACCAGAACGAAAAAAAAAATCGCCGTGAGAAGACAGAATCCTGCCACTAAGCCCTGTGGATGAGTTGTGTGGCTGGCACGTATAAATAGGTGAAGAAACTGAGGATGGATTGCCCTGTGTATAAGTAGCCTCTTTATGCACAGCCTGCCAGGGGGGTTGTGAGCAACTTCAGAACAGTTACAGAACAACCTTTCAAGCACTGTAACATGTTGTTTTATATAATCTAAACATCGTTATATACAGATGAGTAGCGGCCTAATAATAATCACTAAAATAAAAAGATCTTTATATACTTAACTTATTTTATTAGTTAACTAGCAAGACAGATTTCAGAAATTTACAGGCTGATATTACTGCTATGAAAGTTACCGAGAAGGCGTATCATCCAGCAGGTCTCAGCAACAGACAGGCGCTTTCTGAATAACCTGATCTGACCAGCTGGGTGTAAAAAATAGTGCACAGGCAGTCGCCATCAAAGATCTGTGCGTATAAAAAACGAACAGTTTCAGCGTTCAGTATTGCCGGGTATAATCTGCTCCCTCTTCTCCAGCTCAGCAGTCCTGCTCAGCTGTGGCGTTTATCCAGGTATTACGAGGTAAGACGGACGTGGATTATCCAACCCGCTTTGATGTCATTGTGATTGGTGGCGGTCATGCCGGTACAGAAGCAGCGTTAGCCGCTGCACGGCGCGGTGCGCAAACCCTGTTGTTAACACATAACATCGAAACTCTGGGGCAGATGTCCTGTAACCCGGCGATTGGTGGCATTGGTAAAAGCCACCTGGTAAAAGAAATTGATGCGCTTGATGGCGCTATGGCGCGGGCAACGGATCGTGGTGGTATTCAGTTCCGTACCCTGAACTCACGCAAGGGCCCGGCAGTACGGGCTACGCGTGCCCAGGCTGACCGGATTCTGTACAAAGCAGCGGTACGTGAAATTCTGGAAAACCAGCCTAATCTGATGCTGTTCCAGCAATCGGCGGATGATCTGATTGTTGAGGGCGATACTATCCGTGGTGTGGTAACACAAACCGGTATTCGTTTTCATGCACCTTCAGTGGTGCTGACGGCCGGTACATTCCTGGCGGGTAAAATCCATATCGGTATGGCAAACCATGCCGGTGGACGGGCGGGTGATCCGCCGGCCATTGCACTGGCTGACCGATTACGCGAACTGCCTCTGCGGGTGGATCGCCTGAAAACGGGTACGCCACCACGCATTGATGCCCGCAGCGTCGATTTCTCGGTGATGCAGGAGCAGCCTGGTGACAGGCCAACGCCGTTGATGTCTTTCATGGGCAAAGCATCAGAGCAGCCACGTCAGATCAGCTGTTACATCACTCACACCAATGAGCGTACCCACGACATTCTGCGCAGCGGGCTGGATCGTTCACCGCTGTATACCGGGGTGATTGACGGGGTTGGTCCACGTTACTGTCCATCGGTAGAAGACAAGATCATGCGCTTCGCCGATAAAACCAGCCACCAGGTGTTTGTGGAGCCCGAAGGGCTGACCACCCATGAGCTGTATCCCAACGGTATCTCGACCAGCTTGCCGTTTGATATCCAGCTGGCGGCCGTTCGTTCTATCCGCGGCTTCGAAAATGCTCATATCACCCGGCCTGGTTATGCCATTGAGTATGATTACTTCAACCCGCAGGATCTGAAACACACGCTGGAAACCAAACTGATCAATGGTCTGTATTTTGCCGGTCAGATCAACGGTACAACCGGCTACGAAGAAGCCGGTGCTCAGGGCCTGCTGGCTGGTATCAACGCGGCATTGCGGGCCTTCGACCAGGAACAGTGGTATCCCCGTCGTGATGAAGCTTACCTCGGGGTACTGGTGGATGATCTGATTACGCTGGGCACATCAGAGCCGTATCGGATGTTTACCAGCCGGGCGGAGTACCGGCTGGTTCTGCGCGAAGACAACGCCGATCTGCGCCTGACCGAGAAGGGACGGGAGCTGGGACTGGTCAGCGATGCGCGCTGGCAGGCGTTCAGTGAAAAGCGTGAAGCCATTGAGCAGGAACAGCAGCGCTTACGTGATAGCTGGATACAGGCTGATTCTGCCGAGGCCGCTCAGGTCAACGACAAGCTGAAAACGCCATTGAGTCGTGAATATACCCTGGCAGATCTGATCAAACGGCCCGAACTGAACTACGCTGACGTGGCCGGATTGAAAGGCCAGCCTGTGGATAACCAACAGGTGGCTGAGCAGGTTGAAATTCAGTTTAAATATGCCGGTTATATCGACCGCCAGAAAACTGAGATCGAACAGATGCGCAGGCAGGAAAATACGCCGCTACCCGCAGACTTTGATTATGACCAGGTGGGTGGACTGTCCAATGAGCTGACCGCCAAGCTCAAGGATGTTCTGCCTGCGAGCATTGCCCAGGCATCCCGAATTCAGGGTATGACACCGGCGGCAATCTCGTTACTGCTGGTGTATCTGAAAAAATATCAACTGGCGAAAAAACAGGGAGGGGCACACTGATGGATGCTCAATACCGTCAACGTTTATGTCGGGGCATTGATGCGCTGCAACTGTCCCTGACGGAACAACAGATCGATCAGCTACTGGAATATCTCGCCATGCTGATCAAGTGGAACAAGGCCTATAATCTGACCGCCGTGCGTGACCCGCTGGAGATGATCGATCGTCACTTGCTCGACAGCCTCAGCATTGTGCCGCATATCCGTGATGAGCGACTGATCGATGTGGGCAGCGGGCCTGGCTTGCCTGGCATTCCGGCAGCGATCTGCAAGCCGGAAATCGACGTCATCACCATGGACAGCAACGGTAAGAAAACCCGTTTTCAGCTACAGGTCAAAGCCCAGCTCGGGCTGGACAATCTACGGGTTGAGCATGGCCGGGTTGAAGAATCGGCGACGCTTCCCGCCGGTCAGGTGATCTCCCGAGCATTTGCATCGCTGGAGGCTATGATCACCTGGTGCCATACCCTGTGCCATGAGGATGGTATTTTTCTTGCCATGAAAGGGGTATACCCTGAGGCGGAACTGGCGGCGTTGCCGCAGGGATATGAGCTCAAGGACTGTCATCGCCTGCACGTACCGGGGACTGATGGTGAACGCCATCTGCTGATACTGGGGAGACGCTAAACGTGGCCCGGATTCTGACCATTACCAACCAGAAAGGGGGGGTGGGTAAAACCACCACCTGTGTAAACCTTGCTGCATCACTGGCCGCGACCAAAAAACGTGTGCTGATGGTCGATCTTGACCCCCAGGGCAATGCGACCATGGGCTGCGGGGTCGACAAGCATACGCTGGAGCACTCGGTTTACGAGCTGCTGGTGGGTCAGACTGATGTACACCGGGCCATCGTGGCGAAATCGCCGTCAGTTCCGTCAAGCTTCGACCTGATCGGGGCGAATGGCGATCTGACCGCTGCCGAAGTTGAGCTGCTGCAACTGCCACGCCGTGAGTTCCGGCTCAAAATGGCGCTGGCGGAAGTAACCGATGATTATGACTACATTCTGATTGATAACCCGCCCTCGCTGAACCTGTTGACGGTGAATGCACTGTCCGCCTCCAGCGGGGTGATCATTCCGATGCAGTGTGAGTATTATGCGCTGGAAGGGATCTCGGCGTTGATTGGCACCATTGATAAAATCAATAAACGGCTTAATCCAGCGCTGCAGATCGAGGGTATTCTTCGCACCATGTTCGACCCGCGTATGAGTCTGACCAAGGATGTGTCGGCCCACCTGATCGAGTACTTTGGCGATAAGGTTTACCGTACCGTGATTCCACGCAATGTGCGGCTGGCCGAAGCCCCCAGCCATGGTCTGCCAGCCCTGTTGTATGATAAAAACTCCCGCGGTGCGATGGCCTATCTGTCATTGGCAGGCGAGCTGCTTCGCCGCACTGAACACAAAGCGGCGACGCTGACGCAAGAGGTGTAATTATGGTGGTAAAAAAACGGGGCCTGGGGCGCGGTCTGGATGCACTGCTGAGCGGCGTATCCAGTGATGGGTTCCAGCCAGATAGTACAGCCACCTCAACCACCGATGAGGGTTATCAGCTGCTGGCGGTTGAGCGGATTCAGCGAGGCAAGTACCAGCCCCGTCGCGACCTGGATCCCGTCGCTCTGGAAGAATTGTCCGCCTCGATTCGTGCACAGGGGGTTATGCAGCCGATCATTGTTCGTCCTGTTGCCCATGAGCGTTATGAAATCATTGCCGGTGAACGTCGCTGGCGTGCCTGCCAGATGGCCGACCAGGTGAAAATCCCGGTTATCATTCGTGATGTACCGGACGAAGCGGCGATTGCGATGGCGCTGATTGAGAATATTCAGCGTGAGAATCTCAATGCGATCGAAGAAGCGATGGCGCTCAGCCGCTTGCAAAGTGAGTTTGAACTCACCCAGCAGCAGATTGCTGATGCCGTCGGCAAGTCTCGTTCGACGGTGGCCAACCTGCTCCGGCTGCTGAGCCTGTGTGATGGGGTCAAAGCGATGCTGGAGTGCGGCGATCTGGAAATGGGTCATGCCCGCTGTCTGCTGACGCTGGATGAGCCGCGACAGCAAACTGTGGCCACTGAGATCGTAGAACAAGGACTTTCGGTGCGTGAAGCTGAGAAGCTGGTACGTAAAGCCCTGTCCGGGGTGGTGGTCCCCGTCGTTCGCTCTGAGCGCCCGTTAGCGGACCCGGAGCTGGAGCAGGTTGCCGATGAGCTGTCGCGCAAATATGCCACCCGGGTACAGATTGCGCCGGGGGCCAAAGGTCGTGGTAAAATTACCCTCAATTACGATTCTGCTGAATCACTACAGGCATTGCTGACTAATCTTCGCTAAATACACCGAAGGTACAATGAGTTACAAGTTTTATGTGGTCAAAGTTGTAACCTGATTGCCTTGAATACAGGGCATCCTTGGTAGCGAAACTGTACGACGTTAGTGCAAACGGTAATATATCGGGTTGATGCGCTGCAACGAACTCCATATAATCCCCACGCTGATAAAAACGCATGCCGATAACGGTTGGTAGCAAGATTTTTGGGTTTGAAAAACGTTATGGGCCAGAGAAAGCAGCAACAGGGTGTCCATAGTCGTCGCACGAAGGCACGCATGTATCGGATTTACCTGATGCAAGTGGTGTTTGTCGGTTTGATAAGTGTTGTACTCTGGCTGTTTTATGGTCAAACTGCGGCGCTGTCTTCACTGGCGGCGGCGGCAATTTATCTTATTCCCAACATCTACTTTGCCAGCCGTGCGTTAAAACATCGAAACGACGATTCTGCCAGACACGTTCTGGCTCAGCTGTATGTAAGTGAAATATGGAAAATGGGAATGACGGCGTTATTATTTGCCGCCGTGTTTATGCTGGTTCGCCCGCTAAGCCCCTTTTCCCTATTTGGCACTTACATCCTGTTGCACCTCACAGGCTGGGTTGCGCAGGTAATGCTGAATAATCGGTTCCAAAAACTTTGAACGAGAGACACTGAGAATGGCTAGCGGAACTGTCACATCCTCAGAATACATATCCCACCACCTTACCAACCTGACGTTTGGTAACCATCCGGAATCTGGCTGGGGCTTGGCGCATAGCGCTAAAGAAGCAGCTGAAATGGGCTTCTGGGCTATTAACGTAGACACTATGGTGTTCTCCGTTGGCCTGGGTCTGTTATTTCTGTGGTTGTTCCAAAAGGTTGCGAAATCCGCCACCGCTGGTGTGCCGGGTAACACCCAGAACTTCGTGGAAACCATCATCGAATTCGTTGATGACAACGTGAAGAGTATTTTCCATCACAAGAATGCGATGATTGCCCCTTTGGCACTGACCATCTTTGTATGGGTTTTCCTGATGAACACCATGGACCTTATTCCGGTCGACTGGCTTCCGTTCATCGCGGGTGAAATGGGCGTCCATTTCCTGAAAGTGGTTCCTACCACTGATGTGAATGCGACTGCGGGTATGGCTCTGGCTGTATTTGCACTGATCATCTACTACAGCATTCAGCAGAAAGGCGTAAAAGGCTTTGTTGCTGAACTGACCCTGCAGCCGCTGGGCAAATGGCTGCTGCCGTTCAACCTGTTCCTTGAAGTAGTTGGCCTGCTGGCTAAGCCTATTTCTCTGGCACTGCGACTGTTCGGTAATATGTATGCTGGTGAAATGATCTTTATTCTGATTGCGCTGCTGCCATTTTGGGCACAGTGGGTACTGTCTGTACCCTGGGCAATCTTCCACATTCTGGTTATTACGCTGCAGGCGTTCATCTTCATGGT
>JAIBDV010000370.1 GCA_024686055.1 Neptuniibacter sp. | reverse complement strand
CGGGTGACCAGTGCGATTTTGCGCAATGATCACCTGTCGCGTTGTATCAATCGGGTGGGCGATGGCATTCTCGATGGCAGCAGCCTGGCGGTGGGCCTGCGCCAGGATCATATCCCGAAAATGGTGCAGTATATGGCGGGTATTGGCGAGCGCAGCGGTGAGCTGGAGTTTGTGATGGGCGAGCTGGGTCGCTATTACCAGAATCTGACCGAAATCCGTATTGCCCGGATGATTGCAATGATCGAACCGGCCATGACTATTGTGGTTGGTGGCATGGTGGGTTTTGTCTATTACGCTTTTTTTTCGGCGATGATCCGTGTGACCTCCGGCCAGTAATGCGCAACCAGCGGCGATGGTCTCAGGCAGGGCAGGCAAACCGTTGTCAGCGGGGCTTTACTTTACTCGAACTGATGGTCGTACTGGTGATCATGGGCAGTCTGATCGGCCTGGTCAGTACAGCCTATCAACAGTATGAACAGCAGGCGGCGCAGGATCTGGTGCGGGTCGAGATGACCCGGATTGTGCGGGCGCTGCATCGTTATCAGCGTGATGTGGGTTATTACCCGGAACAGGGTAATGCCGCAGATAACGGTGATCCTGCGGATCTGAGCTGGCTGTTTACCCGGCCAGCGACGGTACCACGCTGGAATATCAGCCGCCGTCGGGGCTGGAATGGTCCCTATATTGAGCCCGGCTCGAGCAGCCCGCTGGCGGTCTCGGCGACGATCTGCGGGCTGGCTCAGACGCTGGACAAGCCCCCGGCAGAGGACCTGTTTACCATCGGCTTTGCCAGTCAGCACGTTAACGGTCTGAGTGATACTTTTCGCCGCCATTTCGCTACGCAAACCACTAACCGATACTGCTTCGCAGACTTTACCGGAGATCGCTGGCTGCGTCGCAGTGCCAGTGGCCAGCCTTATCAGTACCTCGTCGACTTTTATCGGACAGGTCACCCTCAGTGCCCGGATAGCAATCACCGCTGTATAGTGCTGCAGAGCTTTGGCCCTGATGGCCAGGATGATGGTGGTGCTGGAGATGATCTGGTGCAGGTGGTAAGGGTAAATAATGATGAGGTCTGACATGGCAGGGAAGCTGAACCGGCGACAGATGCAGGGCTTTACGCTGCTGGAACTGATCGTTGTGATTTCGATACTGGGCATGATCACCGGCATGGCTACGGAGTATTATCTGGTGTCCAGTAATCAGCAGCGCCATGAAACTACCGTGCAGCGGGTGGCAGAGGTACGCAGGGCGATTCTGGGAGACACCCGGCATACCCTGAACGGGGAAGCGATGTTGTCGGGCTTTGTGGTGGATGTGGGCCGTTTGCCTGACTCCTTGCAGGCGTTGCTGCAACCTGGCTACTGTGATGTGAGTGATCAGACACAGTTGTATCTCACCCAGCAAAGCTGCAATGACAAGGGTTATAGCTGGCAGGACCTGCGTGATGATGGCTGGAAGGGGCCCTATCTTGAAGCGACCGGCTATGAGGTGTTCAGTGATGCGCTAGGCAGCGAGTATGAGCAGCCGGTGTTTCGTGATGGCTGGGGCACGGTGAATGCGCAGCCTGCCGAGGACTTCCTTAATAGTGGCTGGCTGTTTCAGCGGGTCAGCCTGAATGACCAGGGCACGCCGGAACGTGGTGATGATCAGTGGGTCGCTGCGCAATACGGTAATAATATTCAGCTGCAGAGCCTGGGGCTGGATGGCCTGGCGGGAACCCGCTCTGAAGCCGGGACTCCCGAGCAGGCTTATGAAAAAGAATACCCGGCACTGTCGGGAACCACGATGCCGCTGGTGACAGAGCCCAGTTTTGCCGGTGGCGGCATTCAGCTGGTTGTTCAGAATCAGCTGAGTGTGGGTGCCGCGCTTTGTATCAGCTGGGAGGGCCAGGCAACAGGCAGCCTGGCGTTAACCGGTGAGCAGGCGTTAGCACCGCTGGCTATCTATAGTCCGCCAGCGGGGCAGGGCCCGGCAGCCCCCGTACAGGGCTTTATCAATTTTAGCGCCACGTTCGACTCAGATGGTGACTGTAGTACCGATGATGCCGCTGACTACGACGGCCATATTCTGTTGTTGCCGTCAGCCAGTATGGCGGTGCATCCGGCGGTACCAGGCAGCCGACTGTTTATTGCCCTGGGCCGTAATGGTCAGGTGTATATGCCCTGACAAACGTCAGGGCAACAATACCTTACAGCGGCTGTAGTTTGGCGAAACCCACCACCAGCCATTTACTGCCTTCGTCGTCGAAATGCACCTGTACCCGCGCTTTCGGGCCGGAACCTTCAAAATTCAGTACGGTGCCTTCGCCAAACTTGGCATGGTCGACCCGCTGGCCCAGCGCCAGGCCGGTCTCCGGTACTTCGGCGTTAGCCAGTGACGGGCTGTTGAACAGGCTGCTTTTCTTCTGCTGGAACTTACCGGCCATCATTGGCCGGCTGATGCTGGCGTTGAGGCGGACCTCTTCCAGTAGCTCGTCTGGGATCTCGCGGATAAACCGCGACGGCCGGTTGTAGTTTTCCTGGCCGTGCATCCGGCGGGACTCGGCATAGGTGAGGTACAGCTGCTGCATGGCGCGGGTGATGCCCACGTAACACAGGCGGCGTTCCTCTTCGAGCCGGGTCGGGTCATCGGCGGACATCTTGTGCGGGAACAGCCCTTCTTCCATCCCGGCCAGGAACACCAGCGGGAACTCCAGCCCTTTGGCGGAGTGCAGGGTCATCAGCTGAACGCTGTCCTGGAACTCATCGGCCTGGGCATCCCCGGCATCCAGTGCGGCCTGGTCGAGGAAGGCGGCCAGCGGACCGCTGAAACCTTCCTGTTCCATCAGATCCCACTGGCTGCTGAACTGTTTGGCGGCGGCGCTGAGTTCTTCAAGGTTCTCGACCCGTGACTGGCCTTTTTCACCCTTTTCTTTCAGATGATGCTCGATCAGCCCGGAGCACTTGACCACATGTTCGGTCTGTTCATGCAGTTCAACGCCCTGGGTGCCTTCGTCCATCTGCTGGATCAGTTCCAGAAATGCCAGCAGGGCATTGCTGGCACGGGCAGGCAGGGCTTTGTTGGTGACGATCTCGGTTGCGGCACGCCACATGGAGACGCCAGTATCACGGGCGTGATCCCGTAGCACTTCAATGGTGCGGGTGCCGATACCTCGGGTGGGGACATTTATGACCCGCTCCATGGCAGTGTCGTCATCCCGGTTGCTGAGCAGGCGCAGGTAAGCCAGCGCGTTTTTGATCTCCAGCCGGTCGTAGAAGCGATGGCCGCCGTAAATACGGTAAGGAATTCCGGCCCGAATCAGTGCTTCCTCCATTACCCGTGACTGGGCGTTGGAGCGGTACAGAATGGCAGCCTCTGCGCGCTTGTTATCATCCCGGATCCATTTGTCGATCTGGTCAACGATAAAACGGGATTCGTCCTGTTCGTTGAATGCTGAATAGACTTTCAGCTTTTTACCATCGGCGGCGGTGGT
>JAIBDV010000125.1 GCA_024686055.1 Neptuniibacter sp. | reverse complement strand
TAACATCGGACTGCTGGCCAGATGCCTCAGCGATCTGCATATTAAGCTGAGATATTTTCTGAATCTCACTGGCGATCTGCTGCATTGCCACTTCAGCCTGCTGAATTTTTTCCACCGAGTTACTGCTATCTCCGGCACTGCGGTCCATCGCTGAAACGGCCTGTTCAGAGCTGCGTTGTAACTGTTCGATCATATTACGGATCTCTTCAGTCGAGTGCTGGGTACGGCTGGCCAGGGTGCGTACTTCATCGGCCACGACCGCAAAGCCACGCCCCTGTTCGCCGGCACGCGCCGCTTCAATGGCCGCGTTCAATGCCAGCAGATTGGTTTGTTCCGCGATATCGCCGATCACATCCACGATGTTGCCAATCTCATCGGATTTGTCTTTCAGCGAGCTGATCACGCTGACCGCATCATGCACACCATCCGACAGGCTAACCATGCTCTGCACTGAACTTTCCAGCGCACCCACACCGTTATCAAACTGGTGGCGCGCCTCGTCAATCGCCTGCACAGCGTTACCGGTACTGTCTGCCACACTGTGTGCCGTGGCCGCCAGTTCCTCAACCGCTGTTGCCAGCTGTTCGGTCTGCCCACGCTGGCGAGAGAAACGCTCGGTATTATCATCTTCGTTACTTTCGATCTGCGTCAGGCCCGCTTCAATATTCAGTGACAGATCACGCACCGAGCCGATCAGATCCCCCATTTTCTCCATAAACTGGTTAAAGTGACGTGCCAGCTGGGCGAACTCATCACTGCCCTGCTCAGGCAGACGACGGGTCAGATCCGCCTCGCCAGCAGAAAGGTTCTCCACGGCTTCATCAATATTGCGCAGACGCCCAGCAATGTAGAAGTACATATGGTACAGCGCGACCTGCAGCAGTATAAAGGCAACAACCAGGCTGACCAGCGCAATAGTCGCCCCGCTTTCCGATACCGTCTCAAACTTACCCGTATACTGTTCAACCAGGCTGGTATAGTGCTGATCCAGCGCTTTAAACCCATCAATAGCTGGCTTGTCGGAGATTTTGACTGATTTATCCAGCTCGGCAATCGTTTTACCCTGTGCCAGCAGCTGGGATACTCGCTGCGACTCAGCACGGTAACGATTAAACGTCGACTCAATATCCTGTAGCGCACGAGATTCAGCGGACTGCACGCCACTGAGCTGACGGTAGGCATTAATGCCTGCCAGCAGGCTGCGATGATTACTCATAACTCGATCAAGATATTTTGGCTGGCCACGCAAGACATAATTTTTGAAGTTATGAATAAGGCCACCATAGCCAACACTTGAGCGCATCTTAAGCAGCATCTCTTGTCGGGCTAGCGCCTGGTCTCGCAGGTTTTCCCAAGCCGCTTCCTGATCATTGATCAGTGAGCGCTGCAAAATAAACAGACTTGCAAACGCAATCATCAGTATCGCTGTAACAAGATAGAAACGCTGCTTTAAAGTCATTGCTGCCTTAACCTCTTCCTTAACTACTTAATTGCCACCTGGACACAAAGGTATAACAGTCTTGTGGCTCAAAACCTGAGAAACCCTACCATTCAAAAACCAGAAAAACATCCTAAAACAACCAGAACTATAATCTAGGTCATAATACAGTATTTTAAGCCGACTAGTCTGTCGGTTTCAGGTTAGCCACTCACTAGTTACCCACACAAAAAGTCTTTTAAAAACAGCAAACTAGACAGCAAGTATTAATGAATTCGAATGTAGCCTATCTCGCCAAAAGTAACATCAGACCCGGGCCGTCGATACTGCAGCTCGTGAAAACCAGCCTATGACCAGCATTGCCCAGAGCACCAGCGGCAACATCAGTATATTTGTTGTCGCCCAGCCCAGTGCCGACTCCATCCAGCCCGCCCCAAGCGATGCCAGGGTGACCATACTGAAAATCATAAATTCATTTGCCGCCTGAGTTTTGGCTTTCTCAGCCGGACGATAGGTGCGCGTCACCAGCTGAGTGGCGCCAATAAACATAAAGTTCCAGCCCACACCTAATAGCAACAACGCCGCACGGAAATGCCATTCACTGTTGCCATGCAAATTCAGCGCAATACACCCCAGGAACAGGACGGCCCCCAATTGCATGATGGTGCGTACCCCAAAACGATTAATCAGCTGGCCGGTAAAAAAGGCCGGGGCAAACATGCCCAGCACATGCCACTCGATCACCGTCGCGGCGCTGGCAAAACTAAAACCACACCGCTGCATCGCCAGGGGGGTCGCCGTCATCAACAACACCATCACGGTATAACTGACCATGCCCGCCACCACCGCGCTGATAAAACCTGGCTGCAACAGGATCTCTTTCAATGGCCGGGACTCACCTGTCTGCTCGACGCTGTCATGCGACACCATACGAATCCGACTCAGCAGTATCAATGCGACGATATAGAGCAGCAACAACGCGGCAAATGCGCCAGCAAAGGATTGCGACCCGAACCACTGACGGGAAAAGATCGCCAGATTCGGCCCCAGCACCGCTGCCAGCACCCCACCGGCCATGACCAACGAGATCGCCTTGCTCTCTTCGCCAGGCTGGCAGGCTTCGACTGCCGCAAAGCGATACAGGGTACCAAAGCCAATACCAATGCCCAGCAAGAAAGTCCCCAGGCAAAACAACGAAAACTGGCTACTGCTAAGTGCCAATACTGACACCAGCGCCCCGGCAATGCCCACGCTATTGCCCAGAAAGAAACCATTGCGCCGGCCAATGCGGCGCATAATCAGTGAGGCGGGGATCGTTGCCAGCATCAGACCAGCAAATTGACAGGCCACCGGCAGCGTTGTCAGGCTGGCATTGGGCGCCAGATCCTGGCCAATCAGTCCGGTGACCGCCACCAGCAGGATATTACCGGTAGTCAGCAACGCCTGACACAGTGACAGAAGTACCACATTCCTGTTCATAACATCTCCCTTGTCGCAGGATTCAGAACCTAAAAAGCCGCAGGTTTCCCATGCGGCTCTTGTTGGCTTGGCAGGGCTGGCTCAGGCCAGCCTGAGGGTCAGAGCGCCAGAATATCAATCATCTCTGGCATCGTCGTGCTCTGTGGATCACAGCTATCAACAATACCGTGGGCATAGCCATGCTGCAGCCCTTTAAAGTCAAACAGAGCCGTATCGGCCAGGTGTGAAGGCACAACATTCTGCATGGCGCGAAACATGGTTTCTATCCGTCCCGGATGGGTTTTATCCCAGCCTTGCAACATCTCCTTGATCACCTGACGCTGCAGGTTATCCTGAGAACCACAGAGATTGCACGGAATAATCGGGAAGCCCTTAAGTTCAGCGTAGGCGGCAATATCTTTTTCCCGCGCGTAGGCCAGCGGGCGGATCACCATATTTTTGCCATCATCGGACACCAGCTTCGGCGGCATCGACTTCAGCTTGCCACCGTAGAACATATTGAGGAAAAAGGTTTCCAGAATATCGTCACGATGGTGGCCCAGCGCAATCTTGTTAGCGCCGATCTCTTCAGCAAAACCATACAGTGTGCCACGACGTAAACGTGAACACAGCGCACAGGTAGTTTTACCTTCCGGCACGATCTCTTTTACCACCGAGTAGGTATCACGCTCGACGATATGAAACGGCACGTCGATGGATGCCAGATACTCAGGCAGGATATGCTCGGGGAATCCTGGCTGTTTCTGATCCAGGTTCACCGCCACCAGCTCGAATTTAATCGGCGCACTGCGCTGCAGGTTCATCAGGATATCCAGCATGGCATAGGAATCTTTGCCACCGGACAGACAGACCATAACCTTGTCGCCATCTTCAATCATATTGAAGGCTTCAATCGCTTTGCCCATCTCGCGGCGCAGGCGTTTCTGCAGTTTGTTCTGACGGGTCTTCAGTTTTTTCGCTTTATCAGCATTTTCAGCCGTAAGCTGGTCGGCAGGTTCAGTCATGGTCGCTCGAATGAATGGCTATTACAGAAAGGCGCGGATTATAGCGGAATTCAATGCCACTGGGGATGAAAAATACACATCCGGCGCATGATAGACTGGCCAATCGCTACATTAGCTAACGCTTAATCAGATAAGGAATTTTGCCATGGCCATCTTGCGCCCTCTATTACTCACAGCCCTGCTATTACTAAGCCAATGGGTCAGTGCAGGACCAGTTATCAGCCTGACGCTGGCCGGTGATTTTGACACCAACTATCAGAAAGTCTCCAGCGCACTGGAGGAGCATCGCTTTTTCGTGGTGTTTGAACCGAATATCGGCCAGTCCATCAGCCGTTTCGAGAAACGCTGGGGGGAAGATTATAACCGTAATGGCTTCACAGCCATGCGCTCACTGGTGTTCTGTAATCCCTGGTATGTTAACCAGGTCAGCAATCAGGACCCGACGATGCTGGCATTATGCCCGCTGTCCGTCACCCTGACACAACAGGGCAACACCACCACCGTACACATGCTGCGCCCGTCGGTGATTGGTCAGCACAGCCCGGCGAAAGCCTTGCTGGAGGAACTGGAAGGCGATTTGCTCAAGGCACTTAAGAGCAGTGGCGCTAGCGAGAACTGATTATCCGCGGGTAACAAAACACGCCTTGCAGGGCCTGAATAAGGGTGTAGACTTGCGCCTTTTTCGAGGATTTTGAATCTGATGTACAGCGTTAAAGAGATGTTTTACAGCCTGCAGGGAGAAGGGGCACACACCGGGCGCACCGCACTGTTCTGTCGCTTCACAGGCTGCAATCTCTGGTCAGGCAGGGAGCAGGACCGCAGCAAGGCGGTGTGTGACTTTTGTGATACTGACTTCGTTGGCACCGATGGTGGCCATGGTGGCAAGTTTACCAGTGCCGAGCAGCTGGCCGAGCGGCTGCTCGAGCTGTGGCAGGCACCACCGGAACAGGGCACGCCCTATGTTATTTTTACCGGTGGCGAGCCGGCCCTGCAACTGGACGAAGCACTGGTCGACAGCTGCCACGCCCACGGTTTTGAAGTGGCCATTGAAACCAATGGTACCCGCCCCCTGCCCGCGGGCATTGACTGGGTCTGCGTCAGCCCTAAAGCCGACAGCGAACTGGTGATCACCCAGGGCGATGAACTTAAACTGGTGTACCCTCAGCCTGCCGCCTTACCTGAACGCTTCGAACAGCTTCAATTTAGCCACTTTTTCCTGCAACCGATGGATGGCCCGCTACGGGAAATGTTCACCCGGGACACGGTGCAGTTCTGCCTGCGTAACCCCCAGTGGCGTCTTAGCCTGCAGACGCATAAGCTGCTGGGTATCGAATAAGCCCTGCCCTGTATCAGGCCACGTTACGCCGAGGCAGGTTGCGATAACCGATCAACACCAGCACCGGCAGATTCATCACCACCCCGTAACAGAGCGCGCTGGCCGATATCTGCGGGTCATGCAGCACCCCGGCGGTCACCAGCAGCGCTGTACCGGCGTTCTGTACGCCGGTTTCAATCGCCAGCGTCAGCGCCTGTTCCGGTGGTAACTGCCACCACCGCGCCACCAGATACCCCAACCCCAGCGCCAGCATCATCAATAACAGTGCTGCCGGACCCACCGTCAGCACAATCTCAGCCAGCCGCGCCTGATTCGCCTTGATAATTCCCACCACAACAATCAATAGAAATAGCAGTGACAGCCATTTTACCGGCACCTGCACCTTCAGACTGAGGCGAGGGGCATAATGACGCACCAGCATACCCAGCAACACCGGTACCACCGCAATCAGCACCAGCCGCGCCATCGTCGCCAGCACTGGAAAGCCGTCACTGCTGGTCTGGGGCATCAACCACTGTAATGCCAGCCAGGTCAGCAACGGCAGGCTTAACGGCGTCACCAGACTGGAAATCGCGGTCAGACTGATCGACAGTGCCGTGTCGCCACGCACCAGCAGGGTAATCATATTCGAGGTCGCACCACCTGGCGCAAATGCCACAACAAGCAACCCCACGGCCAGCGGTGGCGGCAGATTTAAAACACTGACCAGCCCCGCTGCCAGCAACGGTAAACAGAGCAGCTGTAAGCTTAAACCCAACAGAACAGGCCCAGGCCGAGCCAGTAAACGGCGAAAGTCAGCAAACTGTAATGTCAGCCCTACGCCGACCATAATGCAGAATAGCGCAACCGGTAAGACCAGTTGCGTCATATAAGTTGCTGTCATATCAATTCACCCCCAGCGGCAAAAAATTGCCTGTGACAGTCTAAAGTCTGCTCAGGGTGGCAGCAACCGACAGCTAAAATCACCACCAGAGCCCGTAGAATCTGGGCTGGCGCAGGCTACCCACAACTTCTGTGGATAAGTCTGTGAACAGAGTTGAAAAAAGCACCTGCAGCACCGTAAATACAGCCCTCACAGCAAATTGATCACTTTTTAACCAGAAAAGATTAACTCATTCAAAAACAATTAGTTAACAATGTCAATGTCATTAAGGTAACGTGCTTTCTACCCACAACCAGACAACTGTTCACAATATAAACAGCGATCAGCACCGTGGGCATAAGTTTCCCTCAACCGCGACTTAAACACATTTAAACAGGTAAAATATTGCCGACAGCCCGTAATCAGGCATGATTGAAGTTGTCAGTAAAACAGGCTTCATTACTAACCCTTCGCTATGCAGGTGCCCATAACGATGTCTACGCCACACAAAATTCAAACAGAAGCGATCAGGGTGACCTGGATCGGTGCCATTATCGATACCCTGCTGGGCATCAGCAAAATCATTACCGGCCTGCTCACCCACTCCAGCGCACTGGTCGCCGATGGCATCCATTCACTATCGGATCTGGCAACCGATGCCCTGGTGGTAGTTATGCTCCGCCTTTCCCATCAACCACCGGACAAAGAACACCCCTGGGGCCATGGCCGTATTGAAACCCTGGGCACGGTGATTCTGGGCTGCGTACTCATTGCTGTTGCCGGGGGCATGGCCTGGAACAGCACTCTCACCCTGCTGTCTGACCAGCCGCCACTGATCCCCAGCTGGCCAGGCCTGGTGGTTGCACTGATCTCGATTGCCGCCAAAGAGGGCATCTATCGTTACACCCTGGCTGTCGGCCAGCGCATCAAGTCTGACCTGCTGATTGCCAACGCCTGGCATAGCCGTACCGATGCACTGTCTTCAGTCGTGGTTTTCATCGGTATTGGCGGCAGCATGGTCGGACTGGTATGGATGGACACACTGGCAGCGGTGCTGGTAGCCGCCATGGTGGCGCATATCGGCTGGGGGCTGAGCTGGCGTAGTATCCAGCAACTGATTGACACAGCCCCTCCAGGCGAAGAACTCAGCGCCATTGCCCAGACCGCAACAGCCGTTGAAGGCGTCAAGGCTGTCCATGATATGAAAGTGCGGTATATCGGTTCAGAGCAGGCGCTGGAATTGCATATTCTGATCGAACCGCTGTGCAGCGCCTCCGAAGGTCACTTTATTGCCGAGCAGGTCGGCAAGCACCTGCACCATCTTAACCCCCAGCTGCAGCAGCTGATCATTCACGTCGACACCCGAAACGACCATAATGAACCCGACCCACCCTATCGGCCTTCTCGATCAGAGCTTGAACCTCTGTTACACAGCTGGCTGAACCAGAAGCAGCTGGGACTGTTAAGGCTTGACCTGCACTATCGACGCGATACAGTGGCGCTCGAACTCTGCCTGAGCTGGACCGACAGACCACAACGCCCGCCGTACGAACTGATCGAACGGCTACGTGAACACCTGCAGCACCCTGCCTGGCTGGAGCGCGTCCGCATCAGCTATGGAGTCGATAAATGAACAATTACCAGCGCCCGGCCGCCGCCCATGAGGTGGAACTGGAGATAAAGCGCAGTCGCTTTCTCGGCCTGGCCATGCCGGTGCGGGGTGTTGAAGATGCCCAGCACCAGCTGGCAGCCATCCGCGCCGCCCACCCCCACGCCAACCATCACTGCTGGGCCAG
>JAIBDV010000188.1 GCA_024686055.1 Neptuniibacter sp. | reverse complement strand
GATAATGTGTTCCTGCTCTTGTGTCAATGGCGTCTGTTGGTGATACAGAGTTTCCTGGATCTCGTACATTCCCAGGTCATGGGTCAGGGCAGCGGCAACAATTGGGAGCCGTTCTAACGGACCTTTACCCATGCGGGTAGAAGCCACTTCGCACAGGATAGCTGCATGTAGCGGGTGTACCAGGCCGTGAGGGGCGTCATGCATTAGCTGCATGGTTCCAAGCATTGCGTCGGGTTGTGCTTCGCACAGGCCCTGAAGGTCGAACACCAGGTACATAATACGACGGATAAAAGACTGGTCGCTGGCATTGTTGTGCAGCACCTCGTAAGCAATTTGCATCCGCTGGAGGATCGAACGGATAGTGGCAAAGCTGTTGTGTTCCTGCGAACGGCCATGCTTTATCAGTTCTGGAGCCACCGGTTCCAGTTCAACAGTAATATAGCGTCTCGGTTTGTTGGCCAGTAATCGGTCGACTATTTTACCGCTGTCGAGCATAAAGCCTTCTGGGAGTAGCAAGGTGCGTTGCTCGTCAAAGACTGGCCACGGGAGCTCCTCTCCCGTTGGGAAGTCTTTAGATGAGAGAATAATTTCCATCTCTCGGGTTTTTACTGCAGCACCACTTTTCACAGTTACAGATCCTGTCTACTGAAGCAAAAGGGATTTATTGACGACAGGGGATAATAGTTTTTATGGTAGTCGATAATGATGATTCAGGTCAGGATTACAGTTTTTTGTGTAGCGGATTGCATTCAGATGACACGGACATGGCGCGAAGCATTGCTTCGCGCCATGATTCTTACTGCTGGCTGAGCTGCGCGGGTGCGCTGATCAGGCGGTCAATCATCTTTTTAATCGCGACCATTTGTGGTGCATCTTTACGGTAATAGGTAAAAGGTGGCAGGTTATTGCTGCTGTAGCCCCAGAAATCCCAGCAGCCGCGTGGGTTCATTGGGTTATAGCTGGATTTCTTCACCTGCGGGTAGAGCACAATAATATTGTTAGTATCGGCGGCTTCCATATAGCCCGTCTGCTCTATGTATGTGGTGCCAATAACGGAGATGCCTTGCTGGCAGCCATGCACGGCTACATGCACTTTACATTGAGCTGTGAGGCAATTTTTGGGCACATAGACGTAAGCGTTGTCGTCCATACTCGTCAGGGTGGAGTCGAAGAAATCGTTCTGTTTGAACTTGATCAGCTCTCCCGTTGGAGTGGTTACGGCCGGTTTCTGTTCGCCATAGATATGGCCAAGAATGCGCTGGGCCTGAGGGATCTCACAGTCGTTGATATAGGGTGACGCTGTTTCGCTACAGCTATTGTCCTGGGGGTCTGCGGTAATAAATGCGTGGCCAGCGTCAACCTTGTTATTGTAAAGAATCTGCTCATCGGCCAATCCCAGTTTCTGATAGAACTGTGAGGTGGTGTCGACTACACCGGTAACAACGGTTTTATCGTTCTTGCCGGAAAAAATATACACCTGGTCGTTCTTCAGGTTGTCAGGATCGTCGATATGGCCAAAAGACGCCGTTGAACGTGCCAGGTCGGCCAGATAATTGCTGTTGGGGAACATGGCGGACGGACAGCCGAACCAGCTATATTTGCAGGGGTCCATGCAGGTGGAGACAGCGCTGCTGAGGGGAGGGACCATCGGGTTGGTGCCCGCACAGTTCCAGGGGCCGCCAGCAACGATACCTGCGCCGATCAGGTCTTTGGAGTAGGCAACATGAAACTGAGCTGCCATAAAAGCGCCCGAAGAAAGGCCGGATATAGAGGTCTGATCTGTGCTTGCGTTAAGAGCGGGTAGCTCAGAGGCTATCTCGCTGGCTTGAGTCTGTGTGGTGAGTGCGATCGACAATACTGCAAGGGAGAGCCGGATTTCCTTCAACATGGTTTGCCTCCTGGCATATTAGCAACGGTGAGATGCAGGCGCATTTTGCCTGCATTACGATCACTGTGACAGGCTGGGGTGGCAGGATGATGACCTGAGTCGTGTAATAAATGAACAGGGCCGGGCGACCCTGTCTGTATCGAGCATGAAGATGGATTGTGCTACTGGGGGTGTCAGCTCATATGTCCGCCAAACATTTCCCCAATGGCTTCTGACAGTGCATCGCTGCGTTCAGGGTTACGAAATGCTGACAGAGCGCGAATACGTAATTCCGGAGTAAACATCAGGTCTGCCAGGACTCGGGAGAAGCCTGCCTGGCCAGCGTTACCGACAGCCAGCTGCTCCAGGAACAGCGCCATAATCGCTTCGTTGTCCAGCGCATGACTGCAGCGAGTGGCGATCGCCGCGATCACTTCGGCTTCCAGTGCAAACTCGCTATTGAGAACGTCGCACAATAGCGCCTGAACACTGCTCAGGTTACGGCCATTGGAGATTGCGCGAACCTGGGCTGCAATGTGATCGCTACTCGTGTCTGCTGTTGTCAGCGACGTATGCAGGCGCTTTTCTATTGCACTGAATATACGGTGGTCAGGGGCTACATTTTCAAGGGCCGTACAGATTGCTTCATAAGGTTCAGCAGGCATTTCTGCCAGGCGTTGCGCCAGGGCCTCGGCATTATTTCCGCTGTCCTGACGAATCACCAGGTCGGCTAACCCCTGGTAACCCAGGGATGGCCAGTTTTCCAGTGGGGTTTCAGCACGGGTGTACTGCTGCGCGAACTCGTAATACTGAGAGGCCGGATTATTCATCACCAGACTGGCGTTGGCATGAAAGATGGCCATCTTTTCTGCGTCAGGGGTAAATGAGAATGGGTTATCTTTCAGCGCATCCTGCACTTCTTCAGCCTTGTCGGCCTGGAGCAGGTTGCTGGCATTTTGCAGCAGACGCTGATAGAGGTCATCACGTGCGGCGCTGACCAGATGGCCTTGCTCGTCGAGTGGCAGTTTCAGGAACCAGACTACGTTTTGATCCTTAAGCTTAGGGTTCCACATCAACAGTGCCACCCAGGCATGATGCAGGTAGGGTGTTGCATAGCTGATCTGGCCCATCTCAACTTTGTAGAACTCGTCTGTAGACAGCTTACTGACGCGGCGGCCCATATCAAAAATACGCAGCTGGGAGCCACTTTGGCGAAGCAGATCAATCAGGGAGTGGGGGGCAGTCATACAGGCTCCTGGACAGAGGATAAAAACAGGATGGCCATTGTAGCAAATATGAAGCGCCAGTAACGTCGTCAGGTGGTGGATCTGAAGATGGTGTTAGTGTGTCAGGCCGGGTTGATCGGTGTCTGTCTGGCTGGAGCGGGGATGCGGCTTCAGGAAAGTGGTTTATTGAGCTAATCGTTGCAAGTGTACCTCTAAGTATTAGTTCAAAAGTCTAGTTTTTTATCAAACGTTTGATTTAAGTGAAAGTTTACTAAGCCATTTTGTCGAAGGCTTTGCAACCAGACTGTAAACTCGTTAGCCTATGATTATCTAAAGAAAAGTGATGGTTAGTTAGTAGGGAGTTACCAGGGGTTGAAAAGCTCTTTTATCGCGCTCGGACGCTCCATGATGGGTAGTCTAAGAGACCTTGCGCCCATTGTTCTTGTTATAAGTTTTTTCCAGTTAGCGGTTTTACAACAACCATTACCTGACTTTATTGGTCTGGTAATCGGTCTTGTATTCGTTGTGCTTGGATTAACCTTTTTTATATTCGGCCTTGAAATGGGTCTTTTCCCAATCGGGGAATCCATGGCTCGTGCATTTGCGAGAAAGGGTAGTGTTGTCTGGCTACTTATTTTCGCGTTCGCATTGGGTTTTGGTACAACGGTGGCTGAACCCGCCTTAATCGCAGTGGCTGATGAAGCCGCTACAGTGGCTTCGCTTGGCGGTATGATTGCCGACGACGAAACAGCGCGTAGTAGCTATGCCAATGGGCTGCGGTTTACGGTCGCCTTTTCGGTAGGGCTAGCGATTGTGCTGGGGGTGCTGCGTATCCTTAAGGGTTGGTCGATCCAGTATATGATCATCGCAGGCTACATTATGGTGGTGGTAATGACCGGTTTTGCTCCGCGTGAAATTATTGGTATTGCCTATGACTCGGGTGGTGTAACCACCTCGACAATTACAGTACCGCTAGTGACGGCATTAGGGGTGGGTCTGGCTTCCTCAATTGAAGGGCGAAACCCGATGATTGATGGATTTGGCCTGATCGCATTCGCATCATTGACGCCGATGATTTTTGTAATGGCTTACGGGATGGTGATTTGATGGAACTGTTATCGTCCTTATTGGCAATTACACTGTCCACAATCAAGGATGTAATTCCGATTGCTGTGATTATATTCGGCTTCCAGATCTTTGTGATCCGGCGCCCAATTCATAATCTGCGTCGAGTATTAACCGGCTTTGTCTATGTCATTATTGGTTTGGCGCTGTTTTTGCTGGGACTGGAAAAAGCGCTGTTCCCTATTGGGCGACTGATGGCGGAGCAGCTTACCAATCCTGATTTTCTTCGGGAGTGGAGTACCAGCGGTCCAAATGATGTGCTGCGCTGGCAGGACTATTACTGGGTGTACATCTTTGCTTTTGCAATTGGTGCCAGCACAACGATTGCGGAGCCTTCTCTGATTGCCGTTGCCATTAAGGCAAATGAAGTGTCAGGCGGTACGATCAGCGTGTGGGGGCTGCGTCTTGCAGTTGCACTGGGGGTGGCGATAGGCATCTCTCTGGGTACCTGGCGAATTGTAACGGGATACCCAATTCACTGGTTTATTATTTCCGGTTATGTGGTTGTGGTATTGCAGACACTCAAAGCACCCAAAATGATCGTGCCTCTGGCCTATGACTCGGGTGGTGTGACGACCTCAACGGTTACCGTGCCGCTGGTTGCTGCGTTAGGGCTGGGGCTGGCTGAAACCGTCCCAGGGCGCAGCGCGCTGATTGATGGCTTTGGCCTGATCGCCTTTGCCAGTCTGTTCCCGATAATTACTGTTATGGGATATGCCCAGCTGACCGGTTGGCTTGCCGACCGTGAAAAACGTAAGCAGCAGCAGGCAGAAGAATCCCTGCCGCAATCCTGAAGAGTGGAGACTCTGAAATGCATTTCAAATTACTGCTGGTGTTTGTTGAAGACACTAAAACGGAAGAAGTAATGAAAGCTGCCCGTGATGCGGGTGCAACGGGCGCTACTGTCATCGGTAATGCACGTGGTGAAGGTTTAAATAAAAGCCGTACCTTTTTCGGCCTGAGCCTGGACGCCCAGCGTGATGTGGTGCTGTTTATCGTCGAAGAACATCTGAGTCGACCTATTCTGGAAGACATTGCGCAGGTTGCCGGATTTGATGATGAGCCGGGCCGTGGTATTGCTGTGCAGCTGGATGTGGAAGATGCGGTGGGTGTTGCCCATCAGATTGAGAAACTACACAACGTGGTCGAGGAAAAGGTATGACCGACACACAACATCTGATTCGCGTCCGTGATGTCATGACACAGGATTTTGCAATGGTGGACGGCTTGAACACCATTAAAGAAGCTCTGCAGGTTTACAAGCGTCGCGACGCATCGGTACTGATCGTAGATAAGCGCCACAGTGACGATGAATATGGTTTGCTGCTGTTGTCTGATATTGCCAAGCAGGTGCTGGCTAAAGACCGCGCTGTTGATCGTGTGAATGTGTATGAAGTGATGACAAAGCCAGTATTGGGCATCGATCCAAATATGGATGTACGCTACTGCGCGCGTATGTTTGAGCGCTTTGGTATAGGTCGTGCGCCAGTGGTTGAAAATGGTGAAATGATCGGCGTGGTAACTTACCACGAAATCGTACTGCAGGGCCTGGATCTGGATTAAGTTTCCACAGCCCGACATCACAGGCTGACAGTATCTGCTGTCAGCCTTTTTTATGTCAGCCTATTGGGTGCTTAATCGTCATCGTACTGATGAGCGATAGCCATCTCCCAGCCACCCAGATCTTTCCAGCGGTTAACGATCAGGCAAAACAGCTCTGCTGTTTTTTCCGTGTCGTATAACGCCGAATGGGCCTTTTTACCGTCGAAGTCGATACCGGCAACATCACAGGCGCGTGCTAGCACTGTCTGGCCAAAAGCCAGGCCCGCCAGTGTGGCCGTATCAAAGCTTGAAAACGGGTGCAGAGGGTTGCGCTTGATGCCGCAACGTTCGCTGGCAGCATTCATAAAGCTCTGATCAAAAGCAGAGTTGTGGCCGACCAGTACAGCACGTTTACAGCCATTGGCTTTCATGGTTTTGCGGATCGGTTTAAAGATCTGCTCCATGGCATCCTTTTCCGGGATGGCGTTACGGGCCGGATCGGTTGGGTCGATACCGGTGAATTCGAGTGCGGCGGCTTCCAGATTAGCCCCTTCAAATGGTTCCACGTTAAACGCATAGGACTGGTCTGGCAGCAGGTAGCCATTTT
>JAIBDV010000056.1 GCA_024686055.1 Neptuniibacter sp. | reverse complement strand
TGATAATATTAAAGCATTTGGTTACATCCCGCAGGATAAAGAAAAGGGTGTTAATCCGGATGGTTTGCCCATTGGTTTTGTAAAAGACAATTTGACTGACCCTGTCTTGAATTCGGGTCTGGTTAAAGCGCGTTTATCACCTGATGCGGATGATAATAGCCAGGGCAGTAATGAATGGTTGGGGTTAACCTGTGCTGCTTGTCACACCTCTGAAATACAACACGATAATAAAACACTGCGTATTGACGGTGGTCCGCCGTTATCTGATATGCAGATGATGCTTAATAAGATGTCTATGGCATTGCTGGCAACATCCGCAGATGATGAGAAGCTTACCCGCTTTGCTAAAAGTGTGTTGAGTGAGGGTGGCTATAATGAAATTGAAAAAGCTGCTATTAAAAAACAGCTTGATAACTATGTTCATTGGCTTAACGGTTATATCAATGTTAACTACGCTGGCTTAACGACACCCTATGGTTATGGTCGTCTGGATGCCTTCGGCGCAATCCTGAACCGGGTGACCAGCACGCTGCTTGAAATCCCTGAAAATGGTACCCCTGCCGATGCGCCAGTCAGCTTTCCATTCCTGTGGAATGCCTCGCAACTGGACTGGGTACAGTGGAATGGTTCTGCTAATAACCATATAGGCCGAAATGTTGGTGAAGTTACCGGTGTTTTTGCCCGGACCGTATTAACAACGGATAATGAGAAAGACCGTTTTTATTCGTCTGCCAATGTCCGTAACCTGGATCGACTGGAGCAGCTGATGAGCCAGCTGGACTCGCCAAAATGGAGCCAGGCCGGTGCCGGTTTACCTGCGATTGATCAGGCAAAAGCCGAACAGGGTAAAGCGCTGTTCGCCCAGAACTGTGTCAGTTGTCATGGTGTTCGGGATGATAAGGGTCAGTTCCCTATGACTGAACCGAATATTTTTAATAAGCAGTTTATTAAGATATCCATGACGCCACTGGCTGAAATTGGCACCGACCCGAAAATGGTCATGAATTTCATTAACCCGAAATTCGATGTTGATCCTGGGCAGATGCGTAAATTCCTCGTTGCTGCTGCAGTTAAACAGGCCGAGGCAGAAGGTAAAGCGAAAGGCCTGACGGGCGAAGCTCTTGAAAGTATGAAGGCTGCTGTCGCGAAAAAAGTTCAGGAAATGCCGAAGGTTCCACGCGGTCAGGTGCTGACTGTTGCAGTACAGAGTGTTATTTACCGACAGTTTGCTGAACTGGGGCTTCTGGATAAACCTGATGTGATGCTGTCGATCGCCGGTTATCGAGATCCATCAAAAGGTGCGCCAGATCTTATGGCCTATAAAGGACGCCCGTTGAATGGTGTCTGGGCGACAGCACCTTATATGCATAATGGCTCCATGGCTAACCTGTATCAGACGCTGCTGCCTGAAAATGAGCGAGAAACGTCGTTCTATGTTGGCAGTAAAGCGTTTGATTCGGTGAATGTTGGTTTCAAATCCAGCCAGGAAGGGAATAGCTTCCTGTTTAGAACCGTTGATGAAAATAACGTTGAAATTCCGGGTAACAGTAATAAAGGCCATTCAGGTAATACCTTTACTAAAACCCTGGATGAGTCGGGCAAGTGGGTTGACTTTACTGATGCACAGCGTTATCAGCTGGTTGAGTATATGAAAACCTTGTAATTAGTTATAAGCAGCAGCGGCCGCCCGGTCGCTGCTTTTTATCGTTTCCCCGCTATATCTCACTTTTACATCCCCATGCGTGCTTGACCGCTGATTGCCATCAGAACTTCCTTTCCTGCATCGCTGGTCCTCCATTATCGCACCGTAAGTGCGCCTGTGCGGTGTACCTGCGCGATATCTGATCTGAGCTTTAACCGGCTGGGCCTGTGTTCAGGAAGAAATGATCAATTTAATTGGTAGTTGCGGTCATTGGTTGTTTTGCGGCCAGTCTTTAGCATCAGGCTATAACTGCTTGCTACCTTTGTAGTAGCCCTTGCTGAACAACAATAATTATTCGAGGCTGACGCATGCATCTGACACAACCTATTCGACGCTCTGCACAAACTGCCCCTCAGATGACGGCGACGATCAGTGGCAGCCGCCAGCAGACCTTTGCTCAGCTGGAGCAACGTATCGCCCAGCTGGCCGGTGCACTGCAGCAGCTGCAGGTACAAACCGGTGATCGCGTAGCGATTCTGGCGCTGAATTCTGATCGTTACTTTGAATATCAGTTTGCCGTGCCCTGGGCTGGTGCGGTGATGGTGCCACTGAATATTCGCTGGTCCGTGGCGGAGAATCTCTACTCTCTGGATGATTCTGGCAGCAGTGTACTGCTGGCCGATGATTATTTTGCCGCAACGGCGCAGCAGATCATGGCGCAAAGCAACAGCCTCAAGCACTGCATTTATATGGGTGATGGCGATACACCTGAAGGTATGTTGCATTACGAAACCTTACTGGCCGCCGCTGCGCCGGTGGCAGATGCGGGCCGTGGTTATGATGATCTGCTGGGGATTTTCTACACCGGCGGCACCACCGGCTTTCCGAAAGGGGTGATGATCAGCCACACCAATTTCTATACCAGTTCAATCTCGGCGGCCTGTGGGCTGGATTTTAATACTCAGGGGTCTCGTTACCTGCATGCCGCGCCGATGTTCCATATGGCGGACCTGGCGATGTCGTTTGCCGCCACCATCAGTGGTAATAGCCATGTGTTTATTCCGGCGTTTCAACCCCAGGCGGTGGTGGATGCGATTGCTGAGCATCAGGTGACGGATCTGCTGCTGGTGCCGACGATGGTCTCCATGATGCTGGAGCAGGGGGTGTTCGCGACGGCGGATGTCAGCAGCCTGCGTAAGCTTATCTATGGTGCATCGCCGATGCCACAGGGCACGTTGCGCGATGCTATGGCAGCGTTGCCGGGGGTGGCGTTTTATCAGGCTTACGGCCAGACCGAGCTGGCTCCGATGATCAGTATTCTGCGCCCTGAGTATCACGTATTTGAAGGGCCGATGGCAGGCAAACTTTGTTCTGCGGGTCAGGCCGGGTCGATTATCGAACTGCGTATTGCTGATGAGCAGGGTAATACCGTCCCTCAGGGAACCGTGGGCCAGGTCGTTGTATCCGGGCCAAATGCGATGCAGGGCTACTGGAACCGGCCGGAACAGACCGCTGAAACGCTGATTGAGGGCTGGGTGTATACCGGTGACGCCGGTTATCTGGATGAAGACGGCTTCCTGTTCCTGGTGGATTGGGTGAAAGACATGATTATCTCCGGTGGTGAGAATGTATTCTCCGCCGAAGTTGAGAGCGCGGTCACCACTCACCCGGCGGTGCATGAGGTGGCGGTGATCGGCATTCCGAGTAAAGAATGGGGTGAGGCGGTGCATGCCATCGTCCGACTCAAGCCAGGCGAAGAAGCCTCGGAGCAGGACATTATTGACAGTTGTCGCGAGGTGGTTGCTGGTTACAAGTGCCCTCGCAGTATTGAATTCCGCGAACAGCCGTTCCCGATCACCGGTGCGGGCAAGTTGCGCAAAATGGACCTGCGTAAGCCTTACTGGGATGGCTATGACCGCGCCGTAAACTGAGTTCACCGTCGGCGCTACTGAACTGGCAGAACCATCGGGACCCTGAACGGGTCGCCTGGCAGACCCGCCCGGTGGCAGTGTAGTGCTTTTTTGGACAGCGACCGGTTGTGAGGACCGCTCGCTGTTTTTTTATGTGTGCGTGTTTCGGCGCGTCGGTTGGTTACGTTGGCTCTCGTTCCCACGCTCTGCGTGGTAATGCATAGGCCTGGTTTTACCGCACTGTTTGAGGATTTAGTGATCTGCTGATCGTCAGCGAGCTGGCTCCTACGATGCTTGCTCTGTTACTGCGCTGTGGAGGTGCAGGGATTGTTAAGGGCGAAGCCCTTGGCGCGCCAGCAGGCAAGACCATAACCAGCTTTAGCACAGACTCTCGCGATAGCGCGGGTACCCACTGTACACAACCCCTGTAGCAGCGCGCTCCGCGCGCGTCAGATGTGGCGCAAGGCCCGGACGCTCACGGAGTGAGCTGCTACAGCCCCCCTCTGATAGTTTTGAACAACTTTATCGTCAGTTTCCGTCATTGTTGAAAAGTGGCCCTTTGTCGAGACTGTAAGCATACAAAAACAGCCCGTCAGGGCGGCAAAGGACAAGGTAACCCTATGAATTCAATTCGTTTTGATCAGAAAACAGTCGTCGTCACCGGTGCCGGTGGTGGTCTGGGTCGTGCCTATGCGCTGGCGTTTGCACGTCGTGGCGCACGGGTGGTGGTAAATGACCTGGGCGGCAGTGGCAGTGGCGAAGGTCAGAGCGCCAGTGCTGCTGATGCGGTGGTAGAAGAGATCCGCGCCTTTGGCGGCGAAGCAGTTGCCAACTACAACTCGGTAGAGGACGGCGACAAGATCATTCAGACCGCGCTGGATAACTACGGCCGGGTGGATGTACTGATCAACAATGCCGGTATTCTGCGGGACAGCTCCTTCGCAAAGATGACCGCTCAGGACTGGGATCTGATCCAGACCGTACACATGAAGGGCGCATTCTCAGTCACTAAAGCGGCCTGGCCGGTGATGCGTGAGCAGAACTTCGGCCGCATTATCTTCACCGCCTCCGCGGCTGGTATCTACGGCAACTTTGGCCAGGCTAACTACAGTGCCGCCAAGCTGGGCCTGTTTGGCCTGACTCAGACGCTGGCGATTGAAGGCGCGAAGAACAACATCAAAGCCAACTGTATTGCACCGATTGCTGGCTCCCGGCTGACGGAAACCATTATGCCTGCAGATGTCGTTGCGGCGCTGAAACCTGAAGCGGTGGCGGCACTGGTGGTCAGCCTCTGTGCTGAAGATTGTGAAGAGAGCGGTGCACTGTATGAAACCGGTGCCGGCTGGACGGCCAAACTGCGCTGGGAGCGTAGCCAGGGGGTGATCCTGCACGGCGCAGATGCTCAGGATGCCGATCAGGTAGCTGCCCAGCTGGCAGCCGCCGGTGACTTTACCGGTGCGGAACACCCGGCGTCGATCCAGGACACCTTTACCCCGGTGATGAGCCGTATCGGTGCCAGCCAGGCCAAGCCAGAGCCGCAGAAAGCCTGATTCCGGTAGCCCCTGCGTGGGCAGCGGCCGGCCAGCAGGCCGCGTTGCCCTTCCTTTTCGACCCACTGGTCAGTTGCTGGCCGGTGAGTACACAGAGAGATATTCATGACAAATTTTGCTCAGGTTGCCGGTGTCGGCATGGTGAAGTTCTGTAAACCCGGCCAGCAGAACCCGTACCGGGTGATGGCGGCGGATGCGATTCGGGCGGCGCTGAAAGATGCGGGCCTGAGTCTGGACCATGTGCAGCAGGCGTATGCCGCTTACATTTATGGCGACAGCACCTGTGGCCAGCACGCCATCTATGAAGTGGGTAAAACCGGTATTCCGGTGGTGAACGTAAACAACAACTGCAGTTCCGGTTCTACCGCGCTGTTCCTGGCGCGCCAGGCGGTACAGTCCGGTGCGGTTGAGTGTGCGCTGGCGTTTGGTTTTGAAGAGATGCAGCCAGGTGCACTGGGCTCTCACTGGGATGATCGTGAGTCACCGTTTGACCCGATGATGAGTGCTCTGAAAGAAGCTGCGCCTCAGGCCCCTGATGGTCCACTGGCGCTGCAGATGTTTGGCTCTGCAGGCACCGCTTATATCGAAAAATACGGTGCTAACCCGGATATTTTCGCCAAAGTTTCGGTGAAAACCCGTAGCCATGCCGTCAAAAACCCGCTGTCACTGTTTAACACCGCACTGACGGTTGATGAAGTGATGGCTGCGCCGACGATTTACGCACCTTACCTGACCCGCCTGATGGCGTGCCCGCCGACCTGTGGTGCAGCCGCTGCGGTGGTGTGTAGTGCTTCATTTGCCCGCAAACATGGCATCAGCGCCGGGGTTGAAATCATCGGTCAGTCCATGGCTACCGATATCGAAAACAGCTGGGATAACCCGATTGATCTGATCGGCGCGAAGATGACGGCTAAAGCCGCCAGCGAAGTGTATGAACAGGCAGGCTTCGGCGTTGAAGAGGTGGATGTGGTTGAGCTGCATGACTGCTTCACGCCAAACGAAGTCATCACCTATGAAGGGCTGGGTCTGTGTCCTGAGGGCGGTGCTGAGAAGTTTATCAACGATGGCGATAACACCCACGGCGGCAAGTTTGTGGTTAACCCGTCCGGCGGTCTGATGTCCAAGGGTCATCCGATCGGTGCGACCGGTCTGGCGCAGTGTACCGAGCTGGTGTGGCATCTGCGTGGCACCGCTGGTGAGCGTCAGGTGGAAGGCGCGCGGGTTGCGCTGCAGCACAACCTGGGCCTGGGTGGCGCAGCGGTTGTGACGATGTACCGCAAAGTCTGAGCCGGGTGAGCAGAGGAGAATACCGATGTTAGATCGCAGCAAGATAGGCCAGCAGTTCGCACCGTTAGTGGCACCGATTGAAAGCGGACGGTTGAAGTTTTTTGCCAAATCAATCGGCGAAACCAGCCCGATTTATACCGATGAAGCGGCGGCCCGCGATGCCGGTTATAAAACCCTGCCCGCACCACCCACCTTTGCCATGGTGCTGGATATGGAATCCGAGGCCGACCTGCCACCGGAAGTGGAGCTGTTGCAGCTCGACGTCGGTCGCATTCTGCACGGTTCCCAGAGCTTCGAGTATCTGGGCCAGATGTATGCCGGTGATGTGATCACGGTGCAGCGCACGCTGGTGGATATCTTCGATAAGAAGGGCGGGGCACTGGAGTTTGTGGTGACCGAGAATACCTATACCAATCAGGATGATCAGCTGGTAGCGAAAACCGGCTGTACCCTGGTGTATCGCAACGCGTAAGGGAGTTGACCATGTCAGAGATAACCCTGGGCTATGAGATCCCGGCTTTGCAGTTACCGCCGATCAGCCGCCACACCCTGGCACTGTATTGCGGCGCGTCCGGTGACCATAACCCGATCCATGTGGATTCGGACTTTGCCAAAAAAGCCGGTATGCCGGATGTGTTTGCCCACGGCATGCTGTCGATGGCCTACCTGGGCCGGATGCTGACCAACTGGCAGCCGCAGAGCCAGTTGCGCAGTTTCAGCAGCCGTTTTGCTGCCATTACTCAGCTGCGTGATGTGATCAGCTGTACCGGCACGGTGGTTGAGCTGTTTGAGGTTGAGGGCGAGTCCCGTGCCCGGCTGGAGATCAGTGCTGCCAAAGCCAGTGGTGAGCAGACGCTGATTGGCGAAGCTGTGGTTGCGCTGTAAACCACCCTGAATCAAGTGTGCCGTCGTAGCAACCCAGGTAGTGCATCTCAGTTATGCGTTCCTGACGCCCGCGCAGCGGGCTGCTACAAGGCGGCTTTGAAATGAGACGAAAACGATGAGCCAGACATACGAACAAAGCGAACTGGATCTGTTCCGCGATAACGTGCGCCGTTATGTGGAGAACGAAATCAGCCCTCAGTACGAGCAGTGGGAACGCGATGGCATGGTGCCGCGCACGGTCTGGAATCAGCTGGGGGAGCAGGGCTTCCTCTGTGTCGATGTGCCTGAACAGTACGGTGGTTTCGGGGTGCCGTTCCGCTTCTCCATGGTGGTGGCTGAGGAGTTTGCCCGTGCCAACTGCATGGGGCTGGGCGGCGGTATGGCGGTGCACTCCGACATTGTTGCCCACTACATCGTTGATTCCGGCAGTGAAGCGCAGAAAGAACATTACCTGCCGAAGATGGTCAGCGGTGAGCTGATTGGTGCGATTGCGATGACCGAACCGGGCACCGGTTCTGATCTGCAGGGTGTACGCACCAGCGCCCGGCTGGACGGCGATGAGTATGTAATTAACGGCTCGAAAACCTTTATCTCCAACGGTCAGCACTGTGATCTGGTGGTCGTGGTGGCACGCACCGACCCGGATGCACCGGGCTCCCGAGGTCTGTCACTGTTTATTGTTGACTGCGATACGGCCGGTTTTGAGCGGGGCTGCAACCTGGAGAAGATCGGCTGTCACGCCGCCGATACCTCCGAGATGTTTTTCCAGGATGTGCGGGTGCCTCGCAGCGCGCTGCTGGGCAAGCTTAATGGCGGCTTTTCCGTACTGATGAACGAGCTGGCCCGTGAGCGACTGAGCCTGGCGGTGTGCGGTGTGGCCGCGGCTGAAGGCGCGCTGGCGCTGACGGTGGAATATGTCAAAGAGCGTAAAGCCTTTGGTAAAGCCATTGCTGATTTCCAGAATACCCGTTTCAAACTGGCTGAAATGCAGACGGATATGCGGGTGAACAAAGCCTTCGTCAACGAGTGTGTCGATCGCTTTGAAGCCGGTGAGCTGGATGTGACCTCGGTCAGCATGGCCAAGCTGTCGGCCACCGAGATGCAGGGCCGGGTAGTCGATGGCTGTCTGCAGCTGTTCGGCGGCTACGGCTATATGACGGAGTACCCGATTTCCCGCGCCTATGTTGATGCCCGTGTGCAGCGGATTTATGGCGGTACTTCAGAAATTATGAAAGAGCTGATTTCCCGCGACGTGCTCAGTTAATGGGCTGACGTGTGGTGCAAGGTTTGCCGGACCGTTACAGCCCCCCTTGTAACCGCCCGGCTTTTTTATAGCTGACTGTCTGATTCGTGTGGCTGTGGGCAAGGGTTCGGCGGCCAGGGTCAAACCTGACGTCGGGCACCGTCATATAGTGAAGGCAGACCTTATGTCGATCGAGACCGGAGATGGTATGGAAGCAGTACTCAAAGCGTTGCGCATTATGATTCTTCCTTTCTGGGGGCTGGTGTTACTGGCACCGTTTATAGCCCTGTTAGCCGATTACCAGACCCTGCTGCTCCAGCTCGGTGCGTTGGTGTTCGTCGCCCATTTGCTTGAAATTCCGCTGTTCTTCCGCCGTTTCAAAAACAGCCCTGGTGGCTGGTTACAGGCCACGGTACTGACCCTGATTTTTGGCATGTTCCATCTGCTGCGTTATCCCGCTAGCAAGGTGTAACAGGCCCTGACTTAACTGCCGTTTACCCGGCCCGAACAAGAATAAGAGAGGACGCTATGACACAGCAAACCCCATTACCCCGTTATCCGTTGATTATCAACGGTGAGCGTACCGAACCACTGGCTGGCCAGTATGGTGATGTGATTAACCCGGCTACCGGTGAGGTGACCGCCCAGGTTGCCCGTGGTGATGCTGATGATCTGGAGCGGGCGATCACGTCTGCCCGTGCCGCCTTTAACGATCCGGCCTGGCGTAAAATGGAGCCCATGGCGCGCTCTAAAGTACTCTACGCCATCGCCAATCAGATTCTGGCCAATGCCCCGGAGCTGGCGGCGCTTGAAGTGGCCTGTTCTGGCGGCACCATCAGCCGGGTAATGGGGCTGGACATTCCCGCCGTGGCGGATCTGTTTATGACCCTGGCCGAAGAGGTGAAAACCTATCCGTTTGTGCAGAACCTGCCGCCGCGCCCGCTGCCGGAAGCCTGTCATTCGCAGGTGCGTAAAGAGGCGATTGGTGTCTGTGGTCTGATTACCGCCTGGAACTTCCCGATTCTGCTGTTCTGTATGAAAGTTGCGCCAGCCCTGGCGGCTGGTAACGCGGTGATTGTGAAACCGGCTGAGACGACGCCGACGTCAACGGTACGACTGGCAGAGCTGATTTCGGAAGTGGTGCCTAAAGGGGTGATGAACGTGGTCACCGGGCGGGGTTCGGTGGTGGGTGAGGCGATGTCGCTGCATCCGGGGATCGACAAGATCTCGTTCACCGGCTCCACCTCGATGGGTAAACATGTACAGCGCAACGCCGCTGAAACGCTGAAGCGGGTAACCGTAGAGCTCGGCGGTAAAGGTCCGGCGATTGTGATGCCCGATGCGGATCTGGATCTGGTGTCGTATGGCGCACTGTTCGGGGTGTATCTGAACTCAGGTCAGGCCTGTGAGTCAGGTACACGTTTGCTGGTACATGACAGTGTCTACGATCAGATGATTGAAAAGCTGGTCAAGGTGTCCGGTCAGATGGTGCTGGGTAACCCGGCGCTGCCAACCACCAGCATGGGGCCAATGACGTCACACAGTCATGGTGAGTCAGTGCTGAGCTATGTTGCCTCCGCAATCGAAGAAGGTGCGCGGGTTGTCTGTGGTGGTAAACGCGCAGAGGTTGCTGGCTGTGAAGGTGGTTTCTTTGTCGAGCCGACAGTGCTGGCCGATGTCACCAATGATATGAAAGTGGCCCGCGAAGAGATCTTTGGTCCGGTGCTGTCGGTGATTTGCTTCAGCACGGTGGAAGAGGCGATTGCCATTGCTAACGACAATGATTATGGCCTGTCGGCCGGGATCTGGAGTCAGGACCTGGTGCAGGCGCAGGAGCTTGCCCAGGATCTGCAGGCCGGTTCCATATGGATTAATGACTGGCACATGATGCGCACCGATGCGCCGTTTGGTGGTTATAAGCAGAGTGGCTATGGCCGTGAATTTGGCCGTTACAGCATTGACTCTTATGTAGAAACCAAAGCGGTGAATACCGCCTTTGAACGGGATTACCGCAAAAAATCGCTGTACCCGATTCTGCACAAAACTTTCAGCTGATCAGCCCGAACGCGGACAGAGGCCAAAGACTATGTCATCTACCGGATATCTTCAGTACACCATGCGCACCGTTGTTCATTGCGGTGCGGGTTCAATTATTCGCATTCCTGCCCTGTTTGAGGGGCTGGGTGCCAAGCGCGTGCTTCTGCTCAGTGATGCTGGCCTGGAACAGGTCGGTATTGTTGATCAGGTGGTACGTGCCTTTAATGCTGGCAGCAGTGGAGTCAACCCGGCACTGGCCGGTGTGTTTACCGGCATCGCCCCGGATGCCGCTTGCGATACCGTCAACGAAGCGCTGCGTTATGCCCGTGAAGTGGCCGCCGATGCCATTCTGGCCGTGGGCGGCGGCAGTGTGATGGATGCTGCCAAAGGGGTGAAATATGCCCTGCACCATAACCTGACCGACATTCGTGATGCGATTCAGTCAGGCATCAAGCTGGAATACTGGCCGACTGCGCGCAAGATGGATATCCATCATATTGCCGTGCCGACCACCGCCGGCACCGGTGCTGAAGTAACACCCGGCGCGGTACTGTATAACGAAGAAGCGGGCATCAAGGGCAACCTGGCGGTACCGTTTATCGAAGCCGATATGGCGGTGCTGGATGCCAACCTGACCCTGGGTTTGCCGCCGCATATTACTGCGGCTACCGGTATGGATGCGCTGACCCATGCGCTGGAAACGGTGGCATC
>JAIBDV010000190.1 GCA_024686055.1 Neptuniibacter sp. | reverse complement strand
TGTATCGCCCTGCAAAAGCAGATTGCACAGCAATTGGCGATACGGCCATTCCTGGACCGCCTCTACAGCCCAGCAGCAGAATTCTTGCGCCCCTCTGACGAGACTATGGTTTGCCGTTGTGAAGAGGTCACTGCCGGTGAAATTCGGAGCCTGGCACGGAGTGGTTGTGCCGGGCCTAATCAGGCCAAGGCCTTCAGCCGTGCTGGCATGGGGCCTTGTCAGGGGCGTTTATGCGGCCTGACCGTCTCTCAACTCATGGCCGAAGCGAGCAATCGCCCGGTGTCAGAGGTGGGGTACTACAACATCCGTTCACCGATTAAGCCGGTTACTCTGGCGGAGGTTGCCGGTGTTGATCCGGGCCCGAATCCGGTTAAGAACGCTGCCGGCTGACCTTTATTTTTTGTGTTTGTAAGAGAGAACTAGTATGTCCATTACGCGTTACGAAACCAGTGCACGCATGAGCAAAATCGTGGTGCATAATAATACCCTTTATCTCTGTGGTCAGGTGGCCGAGGACCGTAATGGCGATATAGGGGAACAGACCCGTACCATGCTGGCGAAAGTGGACCAGCTGCTGGAGTCGGTGGGCAGCGGTCGCGATAAGCTGCTGTCTGTGACTATCTATCTCAAGAGCATGAGTGATTTTCCGGCCATGAACGCGGTCTGGGATACATGGGTGCCTGACGGCTGCGCACCGGCGCGGGCTTGCGTAGAGGCCGCCATGGCTTCTCCCGAACTGCTGGTAGAGATTTCTGTGACGGCCTCTGCTTGAATAAACCTCGTCCCACCATTGCAACTCCAATGGTTCTTGTCTCAATGGCCTATGGCTGTTGAGGCCTTTTTGGATAGGGGACTTACGCCTGCAGGCGATGTATCAATGAGTGCCTGCGCTCCCGGAGACCCGAAATGACCGATCCTATTATATGGATTCAGGTAGATCGCTTTGTGCCGGTCAACGAGACTCGGGGGTTGCGACATGCAGCTTCATTTACAACGCCATCACTTTCACCGGATGTTCAACGATGAGCTTTGCCTCCGTGGCCGCTAACACCTCATCGACGGACACTTCCGGTGCCACTTCCAGCAATATCAATCCTTGATCACAGGGCTTAATGACCGCCAGATCGGTGACGATCAGGTCCACGCATCGGTCGGATGTTTTTGGCAGGGTCAGCTCTTGCAGGATCTTGGCGTTACCTTTGGCCGTGTGCGTCATGGCGACGATCACCTGTCGGGCGCCACACACAAGGTCCATGGCACCACCCATGCCGGGCACCATCTTGCCGGGGATGATCCAGTTTGCCAGATGCCCCTGCTCATCCACCTGCAAACCACCCAGTACGGTCATATCCAGATGACCACCGCGGATCAGGCCGAAAGAGAACGCACTGTCGAAGGCTGCTGCTCCGGGCAATGCGCCGATGTAGCCGCCGCCCGCGTCGGTCAGCGAGGGGTTCTCCATCCCTTCCGGGAAACCACCGATACCGATCACCCCGTTCTCTGACTGAAAAAATACATTGGCTTCAACAGGTACATGTTGCGCCACCAGAGTGGGCAGACCGATACCCAGGTTAACCAGACTGCCGGGCGTGATCTCCTGCGCCACCCGTTGGGCGATACGTTGTTTGATGTTCATGCCAGCACCCCGCTTTTGACGATGTAATCAATCAAGACTCCGGGCGTGTGTACCTGATCCGGCGTAATACAGCCGACCGGTAACATCTCGTCCACCTCAACAATCACCGTCGTGGCCGCCATCGCCATCAGCGGATTAAAGTTTTGTGCGGTGAGGCGGTACTGCAGATTGCCGTAATAATCGGCCTGTTGCGCTTTGATCAGGGCAAAATCAGCTTTCAGTGGTCGCTCCAGCAGGAAACTTTCGCCATCCACATCAATCACCTGTTTACCTTCGGCCGCCACTGTTCCGATGGCTGTCGGGGTGAGTACGCCTCCCAAACCATAACCGCCCGCCCTTACCCGTTCAGCCAGCGTACCTTGCGGAGCCAGCTCAACGTCCTGCTCTTCGGCGATCATCTGGCGCTGGGTTTCCGGGTTAGTACCGATATGGGAGACGATACTTTTAGTGATGGTCCCGGCGTCGATCAGCTTACCAATACCCACGGCTGGCCGGGCCGTATCGTTAGCGATCAGGGTGAGGTTGTGCTTGCGTTGTCTGACCATTTCGCTGAGCAGTTGATCGGGTGTCCCAACCCCCATAAATCCACCCACCATGATGGTGGCACCGTTGGGGATCATCGCCACCGCGTCTGATACGTCAATGGGCTGTTTCATTGTTAGCACTCCAGAACTGTGTCTATCCATACCATAGTGGAGGACAGAGACGCTGATCGTTTTTCGATCATTTTTATTGTGCTTACAACCTAGAGTGAAACGGGGAGAGGGAACAGGCCTTCGCGGGCAAATGAGTCTTTCTTAAATGGACATAGAGTAGAAGGAAGGGCTTGTTTGGAGCGGCAGAGCTGGCGCGCTTTGCAGGGTAGAAAACGCGCCTGAGACGTTGTGTCTGTGAGGCTTAAAAGCGATCAATCCGATATGGCTTGAGATCGATCTCACTCTGACCGGTGGTGACCAGTTCAGTGATGATGCGGCCGGTACGGGGGCCTAGTACCAGCCCCATGTGTTGGTGGCCAAACGCATACAACACGTTGTCGTGGTCGGGACTGCGGCCAATCACCGGCAGGCTGTCGCTGATCGACGGCCGGTGACCCATCCACTTCACGTGATCGGTGGTATCGATCTCCGGGAACAAGGTTTTGGCGTGATGCAGCAGACGGTCGCAGAAGTCATAGTTAGGGTCGGCTTTCAGGCCGCCAAACTCCACCAGACCGGCAAAGCGAATACCACCCTCCATCGGCGTTGCCACCAGTTTTCCGGCGGAGAACATAATCGGAGCATGCAGTTCGATGCCCGGATTCTGAATCTGCACGTGATAACCGCGTTCGGACTCCAGTGGCACGTTGTGACCCAGCTGTTCCGCCAGTTTGGCTGACCATGCACCGCCTGCGATGACCAGCTTATTCACCGGATAGATCCCACGATCCGTGACAACCGCTTCAGCCTGACCCTCTTTTTGTCTGATCTGGGTGACGTCACCGGTGATCAGTTCTCCGCCTTGTTCGACAAAGTGTTTGGCCATGGTTTTCACCAGCATGCCTGGATTGGGTGAGAACCCGTGGTTGTGCAGGGAGACCGCGAAGTTGAACTCCGATGAGACCGCACTTTCGCGTTGGTGAACCTCTTCGCTGCCCAGCAAGTCGAAAGTATTGCCATGCTGGCTGCGGGTATCCCACGCCAGTTTATCGTCTTCAAACGCGGCCTTATCTTTGTAGAGGTAGTAATAGGGAGCGGCTTGGGCGTAAGCGTCCGCTCCTGTCATGGCGGCCTGTTCCAAATGCAGCTGGGTGGCGTCCTTCAGCAGAGCCGCCAGCGACTGACTGATATGACGGAAGCGCTGCATACGGGTATTCAGTGCAAACGATGTGCCCCAGCAAGTCAGCTTGGGCAGGTAACCCAGTGGTAGTGACAGCGGACCGTGCGGGTCCAGCAGCATCTGTGGGAGTTGCCAGATAAAGCCGGGGGTTGCCACTGGGATGCAGCCACATTCGGCGAAGATGCCTGCATTGCCATGGGAGGTTGCGTCTCCCGGCGGCAGTTTGTCGATCACAGCAACGCTTAAGCCTTTGGCCTGTAACTGAACCGCACAGGAGATACCAATAATACCGGCCCCGATCACAGTCACATCGGGTGCTTGGCGTGTATTTGAGCTGTTCTCAGACGTTGGCTCAGATTGGTCTTGTGTAGCCATTTTGGCGCGTTCTCCGGTCGTTTACGGTGAATTTGGGCAGCGTTAGGCCCTGTCATCCGCAGACGACATAGTGATTAATACAGAGGTTTTCTGGAAAAACGGGAGCGGCTCGGGGCAGCGCCCCGAGCAGGTTCAGGTCATGAGCTAACTGGGTGTTTGTTTCATATTTTCCGGCAGGTAAGTCGCGACTTCCGGGAACATCACCAGAATGCCCACCATCACCACCATCAGGAGGAACATCGGGAAGGCCGTTTTGGCGATATAACCGATCGGTTTCTTGGTCATGCCTTGCATCACGAAGAGGTTAAAGCCGATAGGCGGTGTAATCTGCGCCATCTCAACGACCACCACGATAAAGATACCGAACCACAACAGATCAATGCCGGCCTGACGCACCATCGGCTCAACCACCGCCATGGTGAGCACGACAGAGGAGATGCCGTCGAGGAACATGCCGATGATGATGTAAAAACACATCAGGGCAAAGATCAGTGTCAGCGGCGACAGCTCCAGCGAGCCAATATATTCAGCCACGGTAAATGGCAGACCGGTAAAGCCCATCGCCAGTGCAAGGAACGCGGCCCCTGCCAGAATCAAGGCGATCATGCAGGAGGTACGGGTCGCCCCCATCAGGCTTTCCACAAAGGTATCTTTACTGAGCGAGCCCTGCAGCATGGCGAGACTCAACGCGCCAATCACCCCAAACGCGGCGGATTCAGTTGCGGTAGCCACACCGGTGTAGATGGTGCCGATCACCAGACCAATCAACAGAATGACCGGGATCAGGAAACGCGAGTTGTAGAGCTTTTCACCAAACGTCATCACGGCGTCTTTAGGCGGCACTTCATGACGGCGGATAAACGACCACACCGCGATGTAACCCATGAACAAACTTGCCAATACCAGTCCCGGCAGGACCCCTGCCATAAACAGCTTGGAGATCGATTCGTTGATGGTAACGCCATACACGATCAGGGTGAGCGAGGGTGGAATCATCAGGCCCAGCGTCGACGCACCCACCAGAGTGCCGAGGATCATGTAATCCGGGTAACCACGACGGCGCAGTTCCGGGATCGACATCTTACCCACGGTGGTCAGTGTGGCCGCAGAAGAACCGGATACCGCTGCAAACACGGTGCAACCCACCACGTTAGTGTGCAGCAACTGCCCCGGCAGGCCGGACATCCAGGGCGCGAGCCCCTTAAACATATCTTCCGAGAGACGGGTACGGAACAGGATCTCGCCCATCCAGATAAATAGCGGCAGGGCGGTGAGCGACCAGCTGGAGGAACCCGACCAGATCGCGGTGAACATCGCATCACCGGTTGGACGGCTGGTGAACAGCTCCATACCTACGAATGCAACACCCAGCAGTGCGAGTCCGATCCAGACGCCACTGCCGAGCAGGAAAAACAGAGTAAACAGGAATATCCCGGTGAGTGTTAATTCATCCATCAGAACTCCTCCCCTTCAACGTGGTGCTCTTCAGCAAAAGTATCGTCGTGACCCATCAGGGTACGAATCAGATGATCCAGCAGGGCGATGGTAAAAATCACCGAGCCGATGGCAATGGCGGACTGTGGAATCCACAGTGGCGTCGCATCCTGCCCTTGTGAGATGTCGTGGATCATGTGAGAGAGCTGAACGTTGCGGATGGCAAACCATGCCAGATAACCGGCCAGCAGCGTTGCGACGCTCAGACACCAGATATCCATCACCCAACGGGCTTTGCCTTTGACGATGTTCAGAATGAGGCTGACGCGGATGTGCGCATTGCGGTTCAGCGTGTATGCCAGTGCGAAGAATGAGGAGGCTGCCATGCAGTATCCGGCATAGTCGGCGGAACCTGGGAACTGAAGTCCCATCCAGCGACTGGCCATCTGCGCGACAATGATGCCAAGGATTGCCAGCAGGAACAGCGCAGCTACCGCACCGGAGGCCAGATACAGGGTATCCAGACCTTTGCGTAGCAGCGATTTTGATGCTGTACGGGGGTTTTCCCGGGTCATAGTTTCGGTAGTCATGATTGATATCGTTCTTTTTATATTAGACGTGCTTTGTGCGCTGCATCCCTGTCAGCACCAGAAAAGGCACGGTGGCTCAGATGAGGAGCAAAACACCGTGCAAGGGAGGTACCCCTCTGTATTCGCCATCTACCTTGAGTATCGGGCCAATATCTGAGGGGCGAGGTATTGCTTACTTACGGTAGGCGTCCAGTACAGCCTGACCACGGTCACCGGCCTGTTCCAGCCACTCTGCGGTCATGGTGTCACCGATCTTCTTAAAGTCAGCTGCCAGCTGCTCGCCTGCAGGCTGAACGGTCATACCGTTTTTCTGCAGCTGTTCGATGTACCAGCCTGCCAGCTGCTCAGAACGGGCAGCGCCTGCTTTCTCAGCTATCAGAGCCAGACCCTTGACGATATTCTGGGTGCTCTCATCCAGATCGTTCCATGACTGTTTGTTCACAAACACGTAGTTGCGTGGCAGCCACACTTTCACGTCGTACCAGTGG
>JAIBDV010000013.1 GCA_024686055.1 Neptuniibacter sp. | reverse complement strand
TGGCAGGACTCGAGCCTGAAACCGAGGCCGCGATAGAGGAGGCTGACGTTATTGATTCTGCTTTGGAAATTGATTCTGCTTTGGAAATTGATGCTGTTGATCAGGCTGCGGCTGAGCTGGACGCGTTGCTGGGTGAAGTCACTGACGAAGCAGAAGATGAGCTGGCTCAGACGTTAGGTGCGGCTCCTGAGGCTGATGAAGAGTTGGCCGTTGCACTGGACGGGCTGCCGGAGCCTGCTTTCGGCGTTGATGCTGACCTGGTGGAAGATGTTGCCCTGGTCGACGATGCTGATGAGCTGCTTGATCAGCTGATGAGTGAGATGGAGGAAATCACCTCTGAGCCACAAAGTGCAGTGACTTCAGAACCTGTGTCGGCACCAAGCCCTGGGGAAATAGCTGAGGCTGAGATGGCTGACCTGATCTCTTCTGACCTTGGCGATCTGGATGCTCTGCTGGATGATCCTCTTGACGACAGTCCTGTTGCGGCGCAGGACGTCAGTGGACTGGATGATATGCTTGATCAGCTGGCCGCTGAGTCGGAAGATATTCTGAATGATGAAGCTGGTGCTGAGTTCAGTGCTGATGTGCTGGCTGAGGTTGAGCTTGATTCGACTGATATGGATAGCCAGATCGATAGTGATCTGGATGATATGCTGGCATCGCTAGAACAGGATATTGCCAACGAGGGGGGCAGTGATCTGGCCAGTCTAGAGGCCGGTCAGGTGCCCGCTGATGTTGATAACAGTGATGCTGGTGTCGATCTGGAAGCTCAGATTGATGACGAGCTTGATCTGTTGCTGAGCAGTATCGACGCTGATATCGAAATGGAAGAGGTGGATGCGGCGCTTCAGGAGCCAGATTTGTCTGGTGAGATGAGTATGCTGGATGGTGCCGATGAAGTTGAAACCAAGCTTGATCTTGCCCGTGCCTACATGGAAATGGAAGACCTGGATGGTGCCCGTGATATCCTCAACGAAGTGAAGCAGGAAGGTTCCGGCCGTCAGGCAAGTGAAGCCGATAAACTATTGAACGAGATGCCAGCCTGATGGCTGGTGCTCGCCAGATGAAGTAGCTGTTACGAATGTCCGAGCAACTGAAAGATCCCCAGGGGGCGACTGCGGTCGCCCCTTATCGTTATGCCCTATGTGTGGAGTATGCGGGTGCCGCCTATAACGGTTGGCAAAGCCAGAAGCACGGTAATGTGCGCTGTGTGCAGACTGAGGTTGAAAAAGGCCTGGCTCGCGTGGCTAACCACCCCGTCTCTGTTATCTGCGCAGGACGGACGGATACCGGCGTTAACGGTACCTACCAGATTATCCATTTTGATTGTCAGTTTGACCGGCCCGAACGGGCACTGGTTATGGGAACTAACCGGCATCTGCCCGATGATATTGCGATTAAATGGGCGACTCGGGTACCCGATACGTTCCATGCCCGTTTTTCAGCTCAGGCCAGGCGTTACCGTTATCTGATTTACAGCGCACCGATTAAACCGGCGGTGCTGCCGCGCGGTGTTACCTGGACGCATAAAAAGCTGGATGTCGATACGATGCATCAGGCAGGGCAGCACCTGGTAGGCGAGCATGACTTTTCATCCTATCGGGCAGTGGCCTGCCAGGCAAAAAGTCCGGTGCGTACGATTACGGATCTGAATGTTTATCAGTCCGGTGACCTGATTGTTATTGATGTGCGGGCCAATGCTTTTTTGCACCATATGATTCGTAATATTGCCGGTGTGTTAATGAAAGTTGGCTGTGGCGAGGCAGCAGTGGGCTGGTCTAAAACCGTACTTGAAGCCCGTGATCGCCGAGAGGGCGGTGTTACAGCGCCGCCCTGGGGGCTGTATTTTGTGGATGTGAAGTACCCTGAGGAATATGGCCTGCCACCATCTGATCTGGGGCCGTATTTCCTTCGAGGTCAAAGCTGACTTTACGGTGACGCATCTGTTACTATTTCGGCCTCTTTAGGAAATTCTGTTCGCTGGCGTGGTAAGCGTGATCGTTGCTGCGTTGGCGGAGGCTCTTCAACTGTGGAATATCCAGGTTAGTCAGTGACCAGAACGCGAATTAAAATCTGTGGGATTACCCGGCTGGAAGATGCTCAGGCCGCAATAGACGCCGGAGCGGATGCACTGGGCTTTGTTTTTTACCCGCCCAGCCCCCGCGCCGTGACGGTCGAACAGGCGGCCGATATTATTCGCCAGTTACCGCCATTGATCAGTACGGTTGGTTTATTCGTGAATGCGTCTGCCGCTGAGGTTGCGCATATAGCCGACCAGGCGAAACTGGATGTTTTACAGTTCCATGGCGATGAGAGTCCCGAATTCTGTGCCAGCTTTTCCCGTCCATACTTTAAAGCGCTGCGGATGAAGCCCGGGCTTGATGTGGCAGAGCAGGCGAACCGCTATCCGGATGCCCGTGCCATATTACTGGATGCTTACCGACCAGGCGTACCTGGCGGGACAGGTGAGGCTTTCGACTGGGAACTGATTCCTCAGGATTTCCCCGGATATCTGATTCTGGCGGGTGGTCTGACGCCCGCGAATATACGTAATGCAGTTGCCCAGGTGAAGCCTTATGCCGTTGATGTCAGCGGTGGGGTGGAAGCCGAAAAGGGTGTAAAGGATAGTCAGAAAATCGATCTGTTTATAGATGAGGTGGCCCGTGCCAACCAGCAATGATCTTGCCAAACTGAAGCAACTGCCCGACGCAAGCGGGCATTTCGGCCCCTACGGTGGGCGTTTTGTCTCCGAAACTCTGATCGCTGCGCTGCAGGATCTGGAGCGTACCTACGAGAAGCTTTGGCGGGATCCAGACTTTCAGGCAGAATTTGACCGAGATCTGGCTCACTACGTGGGTCGCCCGTCGCCACTGTATTTTGCCGAACGTCTGACCGACCATGTTGGCGGCGCCAAGATCTTTTTGAAACGTGAAGACCTTAACCACACCGGTGCCCATAAGGTAAACAACACCATCGGTCAGGCGCTACTGGCCAAGCATACCGGTAAGCCGCGTATTATCGCTGAAACCGGCGCTGGTCAGCACGGTGTTGCCTCGGCCACTGTTGCTGCACGGCTGGGACTGGAGTGTCAGGTGTACATGGGCATTGATGATGTTGAACGTCAGAAGCTCAACGTGTATCGCATGAAACTGCTGGGTGCCACGGTGATTCCTGTGGAATCTGGTACCCGCACCCTCAAAGATGCGATGAACGAAGCGATGCGTGACTGGGTCACCAACGTTGATAACACATTCTACATTATTGGCACGGCAGCAGGCCCGCACCCGTATCCGAAACTGGTACGTGATTTCCAGTCCATTATTGGTCGCGAAGCCCGTTCACAGTGCCTGGAGCAAACGGGACGACTGCCGGATGCACTGGTCGCCTGTGTCGGCGGCGGTTCTAACGCCATTGGCCTGTTTCATCCGTTTATCGAAGATGAAAGCGTGCGCATGATCGGTGTTGAAGCCGGTGGTGATGGTGTTGAAACCGGTCGTCATGCGGCCCCGCTGACCGTCGGTCGCCCGGGTGTTCTGCACGGTAACCGTACGTATCTGATGGCGGATGAGGGTGGCCAGATCCAGGGCACACACTCCATCTCTGCTGGCCTTGATTACCCAGGTGTAGGCCCGGAACATTCCTGGCTGAAAGATTGCGGTCGTGCAGAGTACACGGCGGCGACGGATGATGAGGCGATGGATGCATTCCGTCTGCTGACCCGCATTGAAGGTATTATGCCTGCGCTGGAATCCAGCCATGCGGTTGCCCATGCGATGAAGCTGGCAAAAGAAATGGATAAGGACCAGATCATAGTGGTTAACCTGTCCGGTCGTGGTGATAAAGACATTCATACCGTTGCTGAAATCGACGGTATCAAGGTCTGAGGACAGGAGTACAGAATATGAGTCGTATCAAGATTTGTTTTGATCGTCTGGAAACACAGGGTCGTAAGGCGCTGATCCCTTATGTAACGGCGGGTGATCCCGCGCCGCAGGTCACTGTGCCGCTGCTGCATGCCATGGTTGAAGCCGGTGCCGACATCCTCGAACTGGGTATTCCATTCTCCGATCCGATGGCTGATGGCCCAACCATTCAGCTGGCATGCGAACGTGCACTGTTACATAACACCTCCATTATTGATGTGCTGGCGATGGTGAAAACCTTCCGCGAGCAGGATCAGGAAACGCCGATTGTACTGATGGGGTATCTGAATCCGATCGAGATGACCGGTTATGAGCGCTTCGTCGAGCTGGCGTCCGACGCGGGGGTTGACGGCGTGCTGACCGTTGACCTGCCGCCTGAAGAGTCGACTGCATTTGTCAGCCTGCTCAATGAGAAGGATATGGATGCCATCTATCTGCTGGCACCGACCACGGAAGAGTCTCGGGTGAGTGAAGTCTGCCGTCAGGGTAGTGGCTATGTTTACTACGTGTCGGTAAAAGGTGTCACAGGCTCGGCTGAGCTGGATGTTGATGAGGTTGCCGCCAAAGTTGCCATGATCCGTAAGCATACCAATCTGCGCATCGGCGTGGGCTTTGGTATCCGTGATGCAGCGTCTGCACGGGCGATCTCTGCCGTGTCAGACGGTGCTATTGTCGGCAGCGTACTGGTTAATCAGATTGCCGCGCTGGCTGACACACCCGACCAGATTCCGGCAGCCGTGGCTGCCATTGTTAAAGATATGCGCACAGCGATGGATGCCTGAGGGCACATCGCTGAGTTAATAAACAGGCTGAGAGAAACATGAGTAACTGGCTGGAAAAGATTGTTCCGTCCCTGGGGCGCACTGACAAAAAACGCTCCAACATCCCGGAAGGGTTGTGGAAAAAATGTCCTAAGTGTGAGGCGGTACTGTACCGTCCAGAGCTGGAGAAAACGCTGGAGGTGTGTCAGAAGTGTGATCACCATATGCGTCTGACCGCTCGTCGTCGTCTGGAGCTGTTCCTTGATGCAGAAGAACGCTCTGAACTGGCTACCGATGTTGAGCCCGTGGACCGTCTGAAATTCAAGGACTCGAAGAAGTACAAAGACCGCCTGGCGGCTGCTCAGAAAGCGACCGGTGAAAAAGATGCACTGATCGCTATGCGTGGCACCGTTGAAGGTTTACCAGTGGTTGCCGTGGCCTTTGACTTCCAGTTCATGGGTGGCTCTATGGGTGCAGTTGTCGGTGAGCGTTTTGTGCGTGCGGCTAACCTGGCACTGGAAGAAAACATCCCACTGATCTGTTTTTCCGCATCCGGTGGTGCTCGTATGCAGGAAGCGCTGATCTCGCTGATGCAGATGGCAAAAACCAGCGCAGTACTGCAGCGTATGAAGCAGGCGGGCGTGCCTTACATTTCCGTACTGACAGACCCTGTGTACGGCGGTGTATCTGCGTCTCTGGCAATGCTGGGTGACCTGAATATTGCTGAGCCCAACGCGCTGATCGGTTTTGCCGGTCCTCGCGTGATTGAACAGACCGTACGTGAGAAGCTGCCGGAAGGTTTCCAGCGCAGTGAATTCCTGCTGTCCCATGGCCAGGTGGATATGATTATCCATCGCCAGGAGATGCGTACACGCGTGGCCAGCTTGCTGCGTAAGTTCAGTCGCCTGCCAGCGGCCTGAGTGTCGCGCTGACTGACCTGTAATCACAAGCCGGTGCACTGCACCGGCTTTCTTTTTCCTTCTTTTTGTCTAAATGCTGGATACCTCGACTTATGGCGCACAATCGCACCCTTTTTTCCCTTGCTCAGTGGCTTGACTGGGTTGAGAAGATGCACCCCACTGAGATCGAGCTGGGGCTGGACCGTGTGCGTCAGGTGTATCTGGCACTAGCGCTGGACTTTGCTGATACTCAGCTGGTGACCGTGGCGGGTACCAATGGTAAAGGCTCTACCATTACCTATCTGGCTACCATTTTGCAGTGTGCGGGTTACCGTACTGGCTGCTATACCTCACCGCACTTCCTGCGCTATAACGAGCGAGTCGTACTGGAAGGTGAGCAGGCCAAAGACGAGGCGCTGTGTACGGCGTTTCGGGCGATTGATGCAGTGCGCGGTGACGTTTCACTGACCTATTTTGAATGGGGCACCCTGGTAGCGCTCTACCTGCTGGCCGAGGCGAAGCTGGATGTGGCTTTGCTGGAGGTCGGGTTAGGAGGGCGGCTGGATGCAATCAATATCGTTGACCCGCATATCGCGGTGGTAACTTCAATCGGGCTGGATCACATCGACTGGCTGGGGGATGATATTGAAGTGATTGCAGCGGAGAAATCCGGCATCTTCCGCCCAGGACGGCCAGCGGTTAGCGGTGTCGAGCAGCCACCGGCCAGTATTGCGGCGACGGCTGAACAACTGGGGGCGGTGCTGTATCAGCGCGATGCGCAGTTCAGTGCCCAACGAGACGGCGAGTGCTGGCACTGGCAGGGAACAGGCCCCACCGGTGCAGCGATACACTACGATAATCTGCCTGTGCCGCAGCTGCCGTTTCCAAATGCCGCTACAGCGTTGCAGGTATTGGCGCTGTTGCCGCAGCAGGTTGAGCAGGCTGCCATTGAACAGGGTTTGCGTACTGCACGGATGACCGGACGGATGCAGGAGGTTTCCCTGCCAGAGGGGCGCTGCTTGCTGGACGTTGCGCACAATCCCCAGGCAGCCAGGCTGATGGTCGAACGGCTGGCTGAGTACGCAGGTAAGGTACGGCTGGTGCTGGGGATGCTGGGCGATAAAGACTACGCCGAAGTGTTACGTATTCTGCAGCCACTGGCCTCACACTTTTATCTGGCTACATTGGGTGGGGTACGCGGCTGTCGTGCACAGTCACTGGCAGCCATGCTGCCAGATAGTGTGGGGGCTGATTGCTTTGATAGTGTTGCTGACGCGCTGGGTGCAGCACGCCAGTCGCTTGAGACTGAAGAACTGTTGCTTGTCGCTGGTTCATTCTTTACCGTGTCAGCAGCGTTAGATACTTTGAAAGCTGAGGGTTGAGATGACGGATCATGTGAAGCTGCGATTAATCGGTCTGGTAGCAATTTTGCTGTCAGCCGCGGTGCTGTTTCCATTGTTTTTTGATGGCGCAGGTTACCAGGAACGCCACCTGAACAGTGCGATTCCTGATGCGCCGGGTAGCCCGGTGATCGTCAATGTAAAACCCGCCAGGCCCGCTATTCCACCGACGGTTGCTGTCGCCCCCGCGGAACCCGTGAAGGCCCGTCCGGGCATGACACTGGTGATGGCTGAGAAAATACGTCGTGCCCGTGAAGCGGGTCAGCCATTACCTCCGGAAGCCCAGCAAGCGCTGGAGAGTCTGCAGGTAGCAGAAGAAGCGCCAACCCTTGATCAACAGGGCGTACCGGTTGCATGGACGCTGCAGTTGGCCAGTTTTAAAGATGAAACTAACGCCCGTGGTTTGCGTAAAAAACTGATCAAGGCCGGTCATAAAGTTTACACCCGTAAACAGCAAGGGCTGGTGAAAGTGTATGTCGGGCCAGACCTGCAGCGGGGCAATCTGGAACGCCTCAAGCTGTCGCTGAAAAGCACCATGGGCATGGATGGAATAATCGTACGCTTTACCACCCGATGATGATTGGGTTGTGCTGAAGGCTCTGATAGAATGCGCGAAAATTTTACAGCTGATGTGCGTATATGAATTGGGCTGATTGGACCATTGTCGGCATTGTTGCCATCTCTAGCTTTTTTAGTCTGCGCCGCGGCTTTATGCGTGAAGCGCTGTCGCTGGTTACCTGGGTGACGGCGTTCGTTGTCGCCCGCCTGTTCAATGAAGCACTGACCGTTGTGCTTGAACCTTACATAGAAACACCCTCACTCCGTCTGATTGCTGCCTTTGCTATTCTGTTTATAGCCATGCTGGTGGTAGGCGCGGTGATCAATAACCTGGTCGCGATGCTGGTTGATGCCACAGGCCTTAGCGGCACCGATCGAGTATTGGGGGTGGGCTTTGGTATTGCCCGCGGTGGGTTGCTGATTATTGCGCTGGTCGCGCTGATCGGCATGACACCGGCAACCGAAGATCCCTGGTATCAGGAATCCCAACTCATTCCTCATTTCAAAACACTGGAAGACTGGAGCCGGAATGTGGCCTCTGACGTGGCGCAGGGCATCTGGGATGCTGGTCAGTGATTGAGATGATGAATAACAACAAACGAAGAATGAACTCCTTCTGAGGTGAGATCGAATGTGCGGTATTGTGGGCATTGTTGCCAAAACATACGTAAACCAGACTATTTTTGATGCCCTGACAGTGCTGCAGCACCGTGGTCAGGATGCAGCCGGGATGGTCACTTCCGATGGAAATCGCTTCTACCTGCGCAAGGACAACGGGCTGGTGAGTGAGGTATTTCGTACCCGCCACATGAAACGCCTGATGGGGAATGTGGGCATCGGCCACGTTCGCTATCCAACAGCGGGTAGCTCCAGCTCTGCTGAGGCACAGCCGTTTTACGTAAATTCTCCATACGGTATCGCCCTGGCGCACAACGGTAACCTCACCAATGCCGACGAGCTGGTCGACCAGGTCTTTAAAGCGGATCTGCGTCACGTTAACACCAACTCTGACTCTGAAGTGCTGCTCAACGTGTTTGCTAACGAGTTACTGGCTCAGGGCAAACTGGTACCGACCGCTGATGACATCTTCAAAACCGTTGAGCGTGTACATGAGCGTGTTAAAGGTGGTTATGCGGTTGTTGCGATGATCACCGGTTACGGTGTGGTTGCATTCCGTGACCCACACGGCATCCGCCCGGTGGTATACGGCAAACGCTCAACGCCGGAAGGTGATGAGTACATGGTCGCGTCTGAGAGTGTAGCGCTGGATATCTCCGGTTTTACCCGTATTCGTGACCTGGAGCCGGGTGAAGCAATCTTCATCGATATGGATGGCAATGTCAGCACTCGTCAGTGTGCTGCCAACCCACAGCTGACACCATGTCTGTTTGAATATGTTTACCTGTCCCGTCCTGACTCCATTATTGATCAGGTTAACGTATACAAGTCTCGCTTGCGTCAGGGTATCTACCTGGCTGAGAAAGTGAAGCGTGAGCGCCCTGATCACGATATCGACGTGATTATTCCGATCCCGGATACCAGCCGTACGGCGGCACTGGAAATGGCCAACCATCTGGGTGTAACCTTCCGTGAAGGTTTCATCAAAAACCGTTATATCGGTCGTACCTTTATCATGCCAGGCCAGGCCCAGCGTGAAAAATCAGTGCGTCGCAAGCTGAACCCGATCGAGCTGGAGTTCAAGGACAAAGTGGTCATGCTGGTGGATGATTCCATCGTGCGTGGTACGACGTCACAGCAGATTGTGCAGATGGCCCGAGATATGGGTGCAAAAAAAGTTTACTTTGCGTCTGCTGCACCAGCCGTTCGCTACCCGAACGTCTATGGTATTGATATGCCAGCAGCGGATGAGTTGATCGCCCACGGCCGTGAAGACAGTGAAATCGCTGAAGCCATTGGCGCTGACTGGATGCTGTATCAGGATCTGGATGATCTGAAAGCCAGTGTTCGTGACGGCAATGAAGCAATTCAGGAATTTGATGCCAGCGTATTTGATGGCGTATATGTCACCGGCGATATTGACCAGGCTTACCTGGACCGCCTGGAACAGAAGCGCAACAACGCGGCGAAGAGTAATTCTGGCGACAAACCGCAGGCCAGCAGCAACAAAAATCAGCCTGCATGCAGAGTCAGTTAAGTTAAGGAAACGACATCGATGTCCAGACCTGGTTTCGAGCGCGAAGAGCGCATTCAGTTCGACCTGGAAGACTGTGGGTTTGAAACCCTGGCGCTGCGTGCAGGCCAGGTACGAAATGGTGAAGGGGAGCATTGCGACCCGATCTACACCACCTCCAGTTTTGTATTTTCCAGTGCCAGGGAGGCGGCAGCACGTTTTAACGGCGATGAAGAGGGCAATATCTATTCCCGCTTCACCAACCCGAGTGTACGTGCCTTTGAAAACCGTATTGCGGCGATGGAAGGTGGTGAACGCGGGGTGGCCACGGCGTCTGGTATGGCGGCGATTCTGAGTGTGGCGATGTCCCTGTTACAGACGGGCGATCATATCGTCTGTTCACGTAGTGTATTTGGCTCTACGGTATCGCTGTTTCAGAAGTACATCAGTCGGGCCGGTATTGAGACGACCTTTGTTGATCCAACGGATCTGGACGCCTGGCGTGGTGCAGTCCAGAAAAACACTCGACTGTTTTTCCTGGAAACGCCCTCTAATCCGCTGTCTGAACTGACCGATGTTCGGGCCGTGGCAGAGATCGCTCATAAAGCCGATGCATTGCTGGCGGTGGATAACTGCTTCTGCACGCCCGCGTTACAGCAGCCATTGAAACTGGGTGCTGATATCGTGATCCACTCAGCGACCAAGTACCTTGATGGTCAGGGACGCTGTATTGGTGGCGCGGTGGTTGGCTATGAAAAAGAGATGGAAGAAGTGTTCGGCTTCATCCGTACCGGCGGTGCCTGCATGAGCCCGTTCAATGCCTGGGTCTTTATGAAAGGTCTGGAAACCCTCAGTTTGCGTATGCGTGAGCATTGTCGCAATGCGCAGGCGATGGCGGAATGGTTGCAGCAGCAGCCAGGTATTGCACGGGTACACTACGCAGGGTTGCCAAGCCATCCACAGCATGAACTGGCTAAAAGCCAGCAGACAGGCTTTGGCGGCGTACTCTCATTTGAAGTTGCCGGTGGCCAGGAGGCTGCATGGCGCTTTATTGATGCCACTGAAATCGTTTCTATCACCGGTAACCTGGGTGATGTAAAAACCACGATCACTCATCCTTACACTACGACCCATGGCCGGATGGCAGATGCGGATAAGGATGCTGCTGGCATCACCCGCAGCCTGGTCCGTCTGTCAGTAGGGCTGGAGACACTGGAAGACCTTAAAGCTGATATGCAGCGTGGTCTGGACGCGTTATAAAGCGCAGGCTTTATAATGTCGAAAATGCCAGTCAGCGGCGACGCTGACTGGCATTTTTATATCTGGCGCAGATGCAGTGATTACCGGAACCCGGCGACGACCGTATGCTCAGCCCCCTGTTGTGTCAGGCGGCTCTGTTTGAGCCAGATGGCCTCCAGTGCAAAGTTGAATGTATGGCCTGTAAACAGATCATTCAACTGCTGGAGCAATGCCCCATCCGGAGTACCTTTGCAGCGGAACAGGGTGATATGCGGCGTATAGCGTCGCTGCTCCATCGCCAGGCCGGTCTGGCGCAGGCGCTGACACAGCTGTTTCTGCAAACGCATCAGGGCTGGGTCCGGTGTGACCTGCAAATAGATCACGCCACTTTTAAATGCATGCACCTGGTTACATTGCAGTGTCAGCGGCGGTATATCCAGCTGATTGAGTGTCCGCTCTACCGTGTCCTGCATCGCATCGGACTGCTCACCGAGAAAGGCCAGGGTGATATGCAGTTGCGCACTCGGTGTTGGCTTGAGGCCTGCGCGGGCCACCTGCTGGCGTAGTGCACTGATCTGTTGCTGGAGCTGTTCGGGTAGATCAATTGAAATAAATAACCGCATCGCCTTCGGGCCACGTCTTAAGAGAGAATTGCTGTTGAAGATTATTCTGGCACCGATGGAAGGGGTGGTCGATCCCCATGTTCGAGAATTATTAAGTGCAGTGGGTGGCATCGACCAGTGTGTCACCGAATTTGTTCGAATCAGTGATCAGGTGCTGCCAACGCGGGTGTTCCGCCGCTTATCGCCTGAACTGGATAACCAGGGTTATACCCGTAATGGCACCCTGGTGGTGCTGCAGCTGCTGGGCAGCCACCCGGAGCTGATGGCAGCCAATGCAGCGAAAGCTGTGCGTCTTGGTGCGCCGGCGATTGATCTGAACTTCGGCTGCCCGGCCAAAACGGTTAACCGTAACCGGGGTGGTGCGGTGTTACTGGACACCCCGACGGATGTTCATGACATCGTCAAAGCGGTGCGCGATGCCGTGCCCGTTGATATTCCGGTGACTGCCAAAATGCGCCTTGGCAATAAAGATAAATCGCTGGCGCTGGATAATGCCCAGGCAATGGCGGATGCCGGGGCCGATGGTATTGCTGTACATGCCCGGACCAAAGTGGAGGGCTATCGTCCACCGGCACACTGGGAGTGGATTGCTCGTATTCGTGAAGCGGTGTCGGTGCCGGTGACGGCAAATGGTGAGGTATGGACCTGCGACGACTATCAGCGCTGCCGTGAGGTCAGTGGCTGTGCTGATGTGATGATCGGGCGGGGGCTGATCGCTCAGCCAGACCTGGGCTACCAGATTAAACAGTTCCGCCAGGGCGAGCCCGTAGAACGCATGAGCTGGGCCGGTGTCTGTGAACTGTTGCTCAGCTATCAAGCCATGCTGGAAACCCATGTGGCCCCGAAATATGTGCCGGGTCGGATTAAACAGTGGCTGCATATGATGCGTAATAGCTACAGTGAGATTACTGAGCTGTTTCCGGTGATCCGTTCGCTCAGTGACCCCGCTGAAGTCCGCTTGTTATTACAGGCACAGATCGATCAGTCAGGCGCGGTGCCAATATTGCGCGAATAGGTACAGTTAGTATCTGCTCCGGTCGGAATTATTGGGTAATAGCTCAATAAAGTTGTTATAAATCAGCGTCTATACTCAAAATGCCAGTCGCCTTGAACCTTAGAGGTTATGTGCTGACTAATGCACGCTGAAATTCATAATGGGCACAGGACGGGTGATACGGATGAACGGATGGGTTAGACCGGCAGAGACGCTGATGGGGGGCCTGCGCTTCCCTGCCAAATTCACTCTGGTAAGTGTGCTGTTTCTGATACCACTGGTGTTGACTGTGGTGTTGTACTGGCAGGAGTCCAGCAAAAATATCGATCAGCTCCATCAGGAGCTGGATGGTATGGCATTTGTCAGTGAGCTGGAGCCGGTACTGATAGAGACCGGCAAGCATCGAGGCCTGACCCATGCGCTGCTCAATGGCGATACAGGGGTGCAGAGCTCGCTGAATCAGGTTCGCGTTGTGCTGGAGCAGGAGCTCAATCGACTCAGCAGTATGGCCAGCCAGAGTGGGGTGCCCGCCCAGGTCCGACAGGATGTCGGCACACTGCTACAGCAGTGGCGATCATTGCGTGACACGGCATCAGCAGGCGATGCACAGGCTGCATTTGAGGCGCATAACAGCCAGATTAAACGTATTCGTGAGCTGTTTGTTACCGTATCGCGGGCCTACGCACTGGAGCTGGACAGCGATGCCCAGACTACGTTTCTGATTAACATGGCGATGCTTGAGTTGCCACTACTGGTAGATGAAAGCGCCAAGCTGCGTGATGCTGCTACCGGTATTGCGGCCATGGGCAGCTTTACCCCGGACAGTTTTATCTACCTGAGTAATCAGCTGAATCAGGTTGCGGGTGCCGCGCCAGTGCTGACTGACAGCAGCCAGCAGTCTTCTAGCTTCAGCAGCGGTAGTGCCTTGCAACGCGAGTTTTCAGCGGCCGGACAGCAGCTGGCGGGGCTACAGAACTTTATTCGTAGCCGAGTGCTGGAACCTGATACTTTACAGATCAGCGCTGATGCTGTGTTTGAACAGGGCAGTGCTAATTTGACGCCGATGATCAAACTTTATAGCCATATGATGCCTATTCTGCAGATGCTGATTGAACAACGGCTGGCACGGCTGGAGTTGCATCGTAACCTGGTACTGGGGGTGATTCTGCTGGCTGTGAGTGCGGCTGTGTATCTGTTTATGGGCTTCTACCGTTACACCATTACAACAGTGACTCGTTTCTCTGATATGGCAGCATTGCTGGCCGCTGGTGATTTGAGCGTACGGCTTGAGAAGCGTGGCTGTGATGAAATGAGTGCGGTGACAGCGGGCTTTAACCAGGTAGCTGATGGCTTTCAGCGGCTGGTACGCCAGACGGTAGAATCAACAGACGTGGTTGCCGGTGCTGCTCACGCGATGAATACGGAATCCAGCGCAACGCTGGAAGGGGCGGCGCAGCAAAAGCGCGAGGCCGATATGATTGCCTCAGCCGTGCAGGACCTGGCCCACAGTGCTGAAGATATCGCGGGCCATAGCGCGCTGGCAGCTGAGTCGGCACAGCAGGCGGATGCACTGGCGACACAGGGCCGAGAGGTGGTAGAGCATACCGCACGCTCGTTTACCGGAATGATGGATGAGGTTGCCCGCACCTCAGACGTGATCGGTAAACTGGATACCGATGTGCAGGCCATTGGCGATATTTCACGAGTGATTCGAGAAATTGCCGAACAGACCAACCTGCTGGCACTGAATGCGGCGATTGAGGCTGCCCGTGCTGGAGAACAGGGCCGGGGCTTTGCGGTCGTAGCGGATGAGGTACGTAATCTGGCCCAGCGCACCCAGTCGTCAACACAGGAAATTGAACAGACCATCGAATCACTGCAAGCCTGCACCCGGGACTCGGTTGAGCTAATGACCAGCACTCACCAGCAGGTGAGTAGCAATGTTGAAGAGATCAGCCGAGCGGGCCAGTTACTGGGGGAAATTGATTCAATTGTTGCTGGCATGAACCAGAAAAACACTCAGATTGCGTTGGCCGTGCAGGCACAGAACCAGCTGGTAGAGCGTTTGCAAGGGAATATTGCCAGTGTGTCAGGGGTTGCAGACAGTACAGAAAACTCGGCCCAGCAGAGTGCTGAACTGGCCCGGTCGATGGCAGACTCATCCTCCCGGTTACGTGATACGCTGGGTGCATTCAATATCAGCTAAGGCTTTCTTCAGCCAGATATAACAAAGCCCGTCAGCATTGCTGACGGGCTTTTCTAGTTTGGCTTAGCCAGAATGTTTACTGAATTTCGATGGTGCGCGGTTTCATCGACTCAGGAATGACCTGTAGCAGATCAACGTGTAACAGTCCGTTTTCCATTTTGGCACCCTGTACCTGGACGTGGTCGGCAAGCTGGAAGCGGCGTTCGAAATTACGTGCGGCAATACCCTGATAGAGGTACTGACGGCCTTCCGGTTCAGGGTTTTTACGCCCGGTAATGACCAGATTACCCTGTTCGCTAAGGATATTCAGTTCATCCAGCTCGAACCCGGCGACGGCCATCGTTATGCGGTACTGGTGTTCACCCATCAGCTCGATGTTGTAAGGCGGATAGCTGGGCTGGCTCTGTTCACCCCGGCTGAGTTTGTCGATAGTGCTGGCCAGGCGATCAAAACCAATGGCAGAGCGGTACAGCTGGGAAACATCAAATTCGCGCATCATCATATCCTTTCAGTTAAGCAATATGTTCAAAGTAATGGCCGATCCGGTGGATCCGGCTTGGGGAGAGTGCTGACCTCTTCAGAGCCTCAGCAGCTGTCTGTTCGACAGGGTCTCTCGCCCGTACCTGATTAATGGGGCAGGGCAAAAGTCCTTTCAAGGGGATATCATGAATTAATTTTTATCCAGCATCCCGGCTCTCCCGTTGTTGATCGCTGTTGCGTCTCTGGCCGGGCCACGGATAATAGCGCTTTGTCTGCAGATCACCGTCCCTATGCGCCTTGATAAGTTTTTGCTTAAAAGCACTGAATTAACCCGGTCCCAGTCCCTGGAGCTGATCCTGGCGGGGAAAGTGAATGTGAATGGTGAGCCTGTGACAGTGGCTGCCTGTCAGGTGCATGAGAATAACCAGGTCGAGCTGGCGGGCCAGTTGCTGGTTGCCAGGCCCTCGCGGTATCTGATGTTGCACAAACCCGCGAACACTGTCTGTTCCAATGTGGATGAAACCTACCCGTCTGTGTTTAACCTGCTGGATATCGACCGGCCCTTTGATCTGCATATTGCCGGACGGCTGGATGCTGACACCACCGGGCTGGTGCTGGCAACGGATGATGGTCGCTGGTCATTTAACATTATTACGCCACACAAAGCGTGCCGGAAGGTCTACCGGGTTGGACTGCGTGACCCGCTGGCAACGGAAGTGGTCGCACGGTTTGCCGAAGGTGTTCAGTTGCAGGGTGAGAATGGTTTGACCCGGCCTGCCGAGTTGGAGATTATCAGCCCTCAGGAGGTATTACTGACGATCACGGAGGGGAAATATCATCAGGTTAAGCGGATGTTTGCGGCCGTTGGAAACCGTGTTGTCAGGCTGCACCGTCAGCAGGTGGGGAGCATAAAGCTGGATATGGAACCCGGTCAGTGGCGTTATCTGACGGTTGATGAGATCAATGCCTTTCAATGAAAAAGGGTGCATCAGGCACCCTTTTTCATGGGTTTAACCCGCTTCTGTGTTTACACCGTTCAGTGTGTAAATTCTTCCACATCATTGGTGATATCAACATCCACACTGCTGCTTGGGATGCGGTAGTCGTAGACCCGCTGCCAACCGTCATTGGCTGGCAGCCGTTCCCAGACGGTACCGGCATTGTAAGTCAGCAGTTCGGTGAGGGAGGGGTCGAGCTGGCAGATTTTATCCATGGGAACCGGGGTGGTATTGACCATTTCATCGGCCAGGAACTCTTCGGTTTCATAGCCGGTGAACAGGCGCCAGCCGGTGTCGTTCAGATGTTCCGGTACGGTTTTATACATAAAACGTATTGGCAGTTTGTCATCAAATACCAGCCGGGATACCAGAACCAGGTAACCATTTTTGGTCTGGTTGGTTTCTTCTTCGTTGCTGACGGACTGGTCTGCTTTAGATGGATCCATGCTGTACTCCTCTGCTTGAGCGGCTATTTTATGCCAAATCGCGTTAGCCGTCTGCCGCCGGCCAGCTAATTGCTGAAGGCGGCGCGCAGAAGTTGCTGAGTATAGGGGTGCTGAGGGTTGTTAAATACCTGTTTGGCCGGTCCCTGTTCGACCACATTACCGTGGTGCATCACCAGCAGGCTGTGGCTGAGTGCTTTGACCACGGCCAGATCATGGCTGATAAACAGATAGCTCAGATTGTATTTTTGCTGCAGGTGCCGCAGTAATTCGACGATCTGCTTCTGTATGGTGCGGTCCAGTGCCGATGTTGGTTCATCAAGGATGATCAGCTCAGGTTTGAGCACCAGTGCCCGCGCGATGGCGATACGCTGGCGCTGTCCACCGGAGAACTCATGGGGGTAGCGGTGCTTCACCGCCGGGTCCATGCCGACTTCCTGCAGGGCTTTGACGATAACCTGTTCCCGTTCCGCCGGGCTCTGTTCCGGGTGGTGAACAGTCAGTCCTTCGGCGATGCATTCCGCGATCGACATCCGTGGACTGAGGCTGCCAAAGGGGTCCTGGAAAACCACCTGAATCCGCCGGCGTAGCGGGGTGAATTGCTGGCGGTCGAAGCTGCTAATTAGCTGGCCATCGAAGTGGATGGTGCCGGTGCTCTGTTGCAGTTTTACCAGCGCCATACCCAGAGTGGTTTTGCCTGAGCCTGACTCGCCAACAACCCCCAGGGTTTCGCCAGCGCGCAGCTGTATATCAACACCATTGACTGCCTTGATGTGGTCAACGGTGCGCTTTAGGAGACCTTTTCTGATCGGGAACCAGACTTTCAATGCCTCAGTGCTGAGCAGTACTTTGCCGGTATCTTTCAGCGGGGCGGGCTCTCCGCTGGGGTCGGCGGACAGCAGGGTCTGGGTGTAGTGGTGCGCCGGTGCGGCAAACAGGCTGGTCGTGTCATTCTTTTCGACCAGTTCACCCTGGCACATGACACACACATCATGGGCGTAGCGCCGAACAATGTTGAGGTCGTGGGTGATCAGCAGAATGGCCATATTCAGCCGCTGCTGCAGCTCACTGAGCAGCTGCAAAATCTGTTCCTGGATGGTGACGTCCAGTGCCGTGGTGGGCTCGTCGGCGATCAGCAGTTCTGGGTCATTGGCCAGTGCCATGGCGATCATCACCCGCTGGCGCTGGCCGCCTGACAGCTCGTGCGGAAAGCTTTTTAACCGTGATTCAGGATCCGGGATGCCGACCAGATCGAGTAGCTCCAGCGTTCGCTGGCGGGCCTTGCTACCGCTGAGGCCTTTGTGTAGTAGCAGGGTTTCACTGATCTGACGCTCGATATTGTGCAGCGGGTTCAGTGAAGTCATCGGTTCCT
>JAIBDV010000020.1 GCA_024686055.1 Neptuniibacter sp. | reverse complement strand
GCATCCTTAATCATATGTTCTTTAAAGGCTTGGGGTACCGAAACCACTTTTCTCTGATCATAATCAAAGAAAACTATGCCTGTTTTCGCATGAGCTATTTCAACAGCGGTTTTCTTATTTGACAGCAGGTAGTAGATATCACAGCCGTATTTATTGAAGTCATCAATGGCAACGTCAATCTGGATCTGGTCGGCGTGAAAACCTTCAGCTTTGTAGACGATAGCGGTATCGGTCATGATGATGCCGAAGCCTTCGACATCCAGTTCGGTGTAGTGATAGCGGTTAAGAAAACGCACACGGGATTCGTGGACCATTGACAGCACGGCGTCATTACCAAGGTGGCCACCGTAGTTGATATCGCTGATCCGTACCGGCAGCTCTGTGGAGAAAATGTAGTTCTCCGGCATATCCAGTTTTATCCTTGCCATAAAATCCTCGTACTCCTTCAGGTTTTCGGGCGCAGAATCGCCCGGGACAGTTAGTATCAGCCTCGATAGTGCTGTAGCGCCTCAATCATGCCATGGGTCAGTATGGCCAGATCACTATCGTTTATCACATAGGGCGGCATCACGTAGACCAGTTTGCCAAAGGGTCGTACCCACAGGCCGCGTTCAACAAACAGGGGCTGCAGTTCGGCGCTGCTGACCGGCTCTTTCATTTCAATGACGCCAATCGCTCCCAGACAGCGAACATCCGCCACGGATGCCAGCTGGCGTGCGGGTGCCAGGCCGACGTTAAGGCCCGCTTCTATACGTTGTACATCGGCTTGCCAGTCGTTATCAATCAGCAGTTGCAGACTGGTGTTAGCAACGGCGCACGCGAGCGGGTTACCCATAAAGGTCGGGCCATGCATAAAGCAGCCTGCGCCACCGGCTGAGATTGTCTCGCCAATGTGGCGGGTGGTCAGTGTGGCTGCCAGTGTCATATAACCGCCGGTCAGGGCCTTGCCCACGCAGAGAATATCAGGCGCAATATCGGCGTGCTCGCAGGCAAACAGTTTACCCGTACGGCCAAAACCGGTGGCGATTTCATCTGCAATGAGCAGCACATCATACTGGTCACACAGCGCGCGGGCCTGTTTCAGGTATTGCGGCGAGTACATGCGCATACCGCCGGCTCCTTGCACGATGGGCTCCAGAATCAGGGCGGCAATTTCATCGGCGTGTTGTTCCATTAACTGTGCCAGTGGGGCGATGTCTGCCGGGTCCCAGGGCTGATCAAAGCCCGTTTGCGGGGCGGGTGCAAACAGTTGTTGCGGCAGCACGTCGGCAAAAATCTCATGCATACCGGTGACAGGGTCACACACCGACATCGCGCCAAAAGTGTCGCCATGGTAGCCATTGCGTAAAGTTAACAGGCGATGTTTGTTCGCCTGGCCTCGGGCGTGCCAGTACTGAATGGCCATTTTCATCGCCACTTCAACGGCAACTGAGCCGGAGTCTGCCAGGAAAACCTTATCCAGTGGTGCCGGTGTCAGTTCAACCAGTTTACGCGCAAGCTCGATCGCTGGTTCGTGGGTCAGGCCACCAAACATCACATGTGACATTTTATCGATCTGTTGATGGGCGCTGGCATTGAGAGCCGGGTGGTTATAGCCATGAATTACTGACCACCAGGACGACATACCGTCGATCAGTTGCTGGCCATTGGCCAGCGTCAGCCGGACCCCGCTGGCAGACACCACGGGCAATGCCGCTGGTGGATTGATCATTGATGAATAGGGATGCCAGATATGTTGCTGGTCAAACTGGATCTGTTCAGCACTGATGGACACGTAACACTCCTGCAAAAACGAAAAACCGGGCTCTATTAGAGCCCGGTTTGTGCGCTGCGGCAAGAGGGTTGAAAGCGCCCCGGATTTGGCTGCTTAATCTGGCTGGAATACCTTGCCGCTGACGACTGCCCGGCTTGTCCTGATCAGCAGCAGGCCGATAATCACCGTGGTCGCTGTCAGCATCAGGTAACTCAGTGTCAGCAGGCCGCTATGGCTGGTTTTACTGTACATCACCATGCTGGCCTGGGTGGCTGCGGCCAGTGGGAAAGAATAGGCCCACCATGACAGATAGAACTGGATGCGACTAAAACGTTTTGCCTGGCTGGCCAGCAGCAGTACCAGAAACATGGCAGCGTAATAAAGGATACGGGCGAACGTATCCAGTTCTCCGCCGTTGAGTTTCATGTAGGCCAGAAAGCCGACGGCGGGTGGGGCGATCAGAATAAACAGCGTTGGCAGCAGCTTCTCTGGCAGGGGGTCATGAAACAGGACGCGGTTGAATATCAGTGTTTTCAGCACCAGCCAGTAAACGACCCCGATCGCGAAGAAGAACCAGCTGAGTTCAGTGTAACCGTGCTCGACCCCGGCAATCGGTACAACAATGTTGCCGACCACCGGAATAAACCAGGCAGGGGTACTATGCTGGATCTGGTATTTGGGATGGAATATCCACTGACCAATCACATAGAGCGTCAGTGCCAGCTGCAGTGGTGCGCCAATCAGCCATAACAGATGCGACAGAGCGGGTGTGACCTGGAGTGTGGCAACACTGAGCAATAACAGGGCGATTGAACCGGCTGGAAAAAAGCTGATTTTGATCGGGTGCTGGAACTCAGCCAGTACAGCGCCACGGAAGTTGATGCATTTATAGCTATAGGCAGCAATAACCGTTGTGAACAGCAGAGCGACCAGTAACAGTAGCAGGTGGCTTATAAATAGCGGCATATGGAGCACATGGGCTGCTTTTTGCCAGGCCAGAGTCAGGCCGGTGGTTCCCATAATCATTGCAAAAAACGCGACAGGGAAGTGTTCAAGCCGGGCAAGACGGCTGGTTTGAGGAGGTGTGGTTGGGCTTTCTGACATGACCACTACTCTTTTAATTAGGGGGCGCTAATATTACTTTGGTCACGTACAGATGCAAAGCTATCGGCGAGTCTGGACTGCGAACTATGCTTCTGCCTGGCTGTTCAGGCGCTGCTAAGCCTGTGAGTGGTGTTAATAGAAGGTGAGTCGTATTTTCAGGTAGTTTTCACCCAGGGGCGCTAATGTGTCAGCACGACATGAATGAAATTGTAGTGAAAGTTAAAAAAGATGAAAAAAAGTTAACTTAATCTGAAACTTTCCTGCTATGACTCAGTCACAGACAACGAGAGCAGTGACGGGCTCTTTGAAATCAGAAAACGCAGAAAATACTGCGACTATATAACGCGAGAACGATAAGGTGAAACCTATGACTAAGAATTCTGTAATCAAACCGGTTGTTGCTTCTGTTGGTGCTGTTTTCATCGCTGGTCTGGCGACTGCGTCCGTTGCGAATGCAGCTGAAAACCCATTTGCGGCAACCGATCTGAACGCTGGTTACAATCAGCTGGCTGATAACCACGAAGGCAAATGTGGCGAAGGCAAGTGCGGCGGCGATAAGAAAGAAGCTGAAGGCAAATGCGGCGAAGGCAAGTGCGGCGGCGATAAGAAAAAAGCTGAAGGCAAATGCGGCGAAGGCAAGTGCGGCGGCGACAAAAAAGCTGAAGGCAAATGTGGCGAAGGCAAGTGCGGCGGCGACAAGAAAAAAGCTGAAGGCAAATGCGGCGAAGGCAAGTGTGGCGGCGACAAAAAAGCTGAAGGCAAATGCGGCGAAGGCAAGTGCGGCGGCGACAAGAAAAAAGCTGAAGGCAAATGTGGCGAAGGCAAGTGTGGCGGCCAGGGTTAATCCGCTGGGCTGATTCGACACCTGATGTCGAGGTTCGGATGATCCATCAAATCTGAACGCCATGGGGCCCCGTTTTTCGGGGCCTTTTTGTAAACCGCAGTAACAGATCAATTCAGAACGCATGAAGTTCAGTCATCTGGAATCATGGTTTTGAGCGGGTATGTATGAGGAGTTTGCCACATGAAAACAGAGTTTCCCGTACAGGGTGCCGGGCTTGGTTACCGGCGCTGCATGAGTGACGCTCTGGCAGAGGTCGAGCCAGGACGGATAGACTTTCTGGAGATTGCGCCGGAGAACTGGATAGGCCTGGGTGGCCGACACGGTAAGCGCTTCGCCGAATATGCTGAACGCTATCCTTTTATGGCACATGGTCTGTCGCTGTCGCTGGGTGGTCCTGAGCCGCTGGACACCGACTTTCTGTACCGTCTGAAAGATTTCATGGCACAGCATGGTATTCGCGGTTATTCAGAACACCTCAGTTACTGTTCCGATGATGGCCACCTCTACGACCTGATGCCGATCCCGTTTACTGAAGACGCTGTGAAACATGTGGCGGCGCGTATTCGCCAGACCCAGGATATTCTGGAACAGCGAATCGCGATCGAAAATGTTTCTTTTTATGCCATGCCGACCACCGAGCTGACCGAACTTGAATTCCTCAAGGCGGTGCTGGACGAGGCCGACTGTGATCTGTTGCTGGATGTGAATAACATCTATGTCAATAGTGTTAACCACAACTACGATCCGTATGAATTTCTGGCGGCGATGCCCGCAGAACGGCTGATGTACCTGCATGTTGCAGGACATTATGTTGAAGCGGAGGATCTGATTGTGGATACCCATGGTGCCGATGTGGTCGATCCGGTATGGCAGATACTTCAGAAAACCTACCAGCTGTTTGGTGATGTGCCGACACTGCTGGAGCGGGATTTCAATATTCCACCCATGGCAGAATTGCTGCCAGAGGTAGAACAGGTTCGCCAGTATCAGCAGCAGTGGAGGGCCGCACATGAACGTACCGTCGCCTGAAAAACCTGATTTTATTCAGATGCAGTACGACTTTGCGGCACATATCCGCCAGCCCTCGGTTAACCCGCCACCGGCCCATGTTGAAGATCGTCGTATGCAGATCTACCGTGATCTGTTCTACAACAATATCGAAGGCTTTGTCAGTGGTATGTTTCCGGTGCTGCGCACGCTCTACAGTGATGCTGACTGGCATGCGATGGTGCGCGATTTTTTTGTAAAACACCGCTGTAAAACCCCGTTGTTTCTTGAAATAGGTCAGGAGTTTATGGCCTACGTCAGCCAGGAACGTGAACCGCACCCATGCGATCCTGCGTTTATGGTTGAGCTGGCCCACTACGAGTGGGTCGAGCTGGCGCTGGACATCTCTGAGGCCGAGTTACCGGAGGCTGTTGATGCTGAGGGGGATCTGTTACTGGGGCATCCGGTGCAGTCACCGCTGGCCTGGTCGCTGGCCTATCAGTATCCGGTGCACTGTATCCGGCCTGATTACCAGCCCGAAGCGGCCCCTGCTCAGCCGACTTACCTGCTGGTGTACCGAAACAGCGACTATGATGTGAAGTTCATGGAGACCAACGCTGTAACGGCTCGACTGCTGTCATTGCTGGACGAGCAATCGGAACTGACGGGTCAGCAGGCGCTGGAGATGATTGCTGCTGAGCTGCAGCATCCACAGCCAGAGCTGGTGGTCAAAGGTGGACTGGAAACAATGCAGCATCTGCACCGTGCCGGTGTGTTGCTGGGGACAGCGCTGTAATAGATAAGGAAGCTGTGTATGGCTACTCTGATCGATCGTTATAACAAGATTCACAACGTATTTGATTCTATCCGCCAGATGGACGGTCTGGCACCGCTGTTGTTACGTCTGTATCTGGCCCCTGTGCTGATGCAGGCCGGTTACAACAAGCTGTCTCATTTTGAAGACACCGCTGCCTGGTTTGGTAATGCTGAATGGGGTCTGGGCCTGCCGATGCCCGAGGTGATGGCAGCGATGGCAGCCGGGACCGAACTGTTTGGCGGTATTGCCCTGATTCTGGGGCTGGCGATTCGCTGGATTACCTTGCCGTTGATGGTCACCATGCTGGTGGCGGCGTTTGCGGTGCACTGGGACAATGGCTGGCTGGCGATTGCCGATGCGAGCAGCTGGCTGGCCAATGACCGGGTGCTCGAGTCTGCCGAACGCCTGAGCCGGGCCAAAGAGATACTGGCTGAAAACGGCAACTATGACTGGCTGACCGGCCGGGGCAGTGTGGTGATACTGAACAACGGGATCGAATTTGCGATCACCTACTTCATTATGCTGCTGAGCCTGTTCTTTACCGGTGGCGGTCGCTATTTCAGTGTTGATTACTGGCTGGCACGTCGCTTTCGTGACGCGCGTTAAACTTTCTTCAGTGATAAAAAAACCGTCAGCCTGCTGACGGTTTTTTTTGCCCGGTGGCTGTGTTCAGATACTGCCTTTGATCAGGGCGTTATACAGGCTGCTGCTGGCGGCCTTCTTTTCGTCTTCTGATTTGAGTCCCAGTTTGGAAATCATCTGATCCAGCAAAGGCTTACAGGTACGCTGTGCCTGGCGCAGATTAGTGATGCTGAAATTCTCTCCCAGTCGTTTACGTTGTGTCACCAGGCAACTCTGCAGACGGCCCAGCACCGGGCGGATACGGCGCTGGGTGGCATTGTTTAGCTGCAGAATCTGCTGCAGTTTCTTGTCCAGATTCAAGTCTGTGGCGCTGTCCTGGGCGTGTACCGGGGTGCTGAGTAATGGGCTGACCAGCAACACAATTGCCAGTGATTTCTTCAGATTATTCGCCATGGTTTGCTGCTCCTGCTGGCATAGGCTCTGTTGGTAGTATATCCAGAATCTGGATACAGGCTGCGTTTATCTGCCAGCGAATATTGAGGTTGTGCAGGTTGAGCCCATAGACCCGTTCATGGTCCTGCTTTTTATAAGCGGGCCGTGGGTCGCAACGTAGTACCTCACTGATCTGCTGTTGCAGAGGCTGGCCCAGTTGCTGGCTGAAGTGGAGGCAGGCCTGCTCGGCCTGCGGGCTGAACTCAACGGGTAGTGTCAGTGGCTGCGCAGCGTTTTTTGCCAGACCAAATTCGGCCTCGGGAAGACTGTCAGCGTAGGGAACATAGGGCTTGATATCGACGATGGGGGTGCCATCGAGCAGATCGGCACCGCTAACCTGTAACAGCATGCGGTCGCCCTGTTGTTCGATGCCCAGCAGTTCAACCGGCGACAGGCCAATCGGGTTGGGCCGAAAGGGGGAGCGGCAACCAAATACCCCGGTGCGTTGATTACCGCCCAGCCGGGGCGGACGGACGGTGGGCTTCCAGCCTTTGCCCACGCACTCACTGAAAATGAACAGCAGCCAGATATGGCTGCAGGACTCCAGCCCCCGCACGGCTTCCGGGTTACTGAATGGCGGCACCAGTTCGATGGTGGCGGTCAGGGATTTCACCAGCCCGGGTTGACGAGGAATACCGAACTTCTCTTTGAAGGCACTGCGAATATAGCCGATCGGCTCCAGGGTCAGTGGTGACATCATCCAGCGTTGAACCCCGGCCAGATGGCCGGTGCGACCTGGTTGAGAATAGTACTGCGCTCATCGTTGGTCAGACGCAGGCTATTCAGGCCTTTTTTCAGCCCCTCAACCATCCGTTGCTGTTCGGCGTCTGGCAGTGCCATGGCCAGGCGCCCCAGCTCCATACTCAGAATCATCGCGCTCTGCTCCGGGGTCTGGGCGTATTCAGGGTTTTCAGCGCGGACTTTCAGGGCATTGCCCAGCAGGTCGCGGGTCAGCTGGCAGGCGCGGTCAGCCGGATTGTCGGTGGTGGATGTCATCGTTCTGGCTCCATGTCTTGATGGTGTCAGTATATCAGCCTGCCAGACCATCCCACACCAGCTTGCAGCCGGTGACGGCCAGCAAGCCATAACAGATGAAAAAGAAACCCCGGTCGCTCAACCGATCATGGAGGTAGCGTCCCAGCCAGATCCCCAGCGGAGCGAGGGGGGCCAGCAGGAGTGAAGTGCTCAGGTTGGTGCTGCTGAACTGGCCCAGCCAGAGGTAGGGGAACACTTTGAGCAGGTTAACGCAGGTGAAAAAGACCACCGTGGTGGCAGCAAAGACGGTTTTATCCAGTTTCTGCGGCAATAGATACACGCTCAGCGGTGGCCCACCCGCGTGGATGCCGAAGCTGGTAAAGCCGGAGATCATGCCCCAGAAACCGCCGTGGATAACACTGGCTTGCTGGGGCTTGAGGTTATGGCGCTGCAGGAAACGGTGGCTGATAAAGCCCAGTGCGATCAGCCCGATCATCAGTTTTAGCTGTTCATCATTGAGGTGATGAAAACCGAGGGCACCCAGCCCAATCCCCAGCACAGCAGCGGGTAACAGAATACGCAGATGCTGCCAGTTGGCGTGGCCGCGAAAATGCCAGAGTGCAAACAGATCCATCAGGCACAAAATAGGCAGCATAATGGCCGCTGCCTGACTCGGTGAGATGGTTAGCGCCATCAGGGGGACTGCGACCATGCCCAGGCCACCGCCAAAGCCACCTTTGGAGATGCCAGTGATCAGAATCGCGAGAGTCGCGGTCAATAGAAAAAACGGTTCACTGAGCATTACAACGTCCAGGCTGTTACAAAAGCTGGCCAGTGTAGCTTGCCGCCAGAGCGATGGCGATGTGAAAAAGAAGAGGGACAGAAAAGGGCGCGATGGGGTACATCGCGCCTGGAGAGAGCGGGTTAGTGGTTGAGTTGCCCGTGCGCTGAGATCAGATCATCGCGGTGTTGTACGGGTAACAGGAGCGCCCAGTGGCGCGCGCCTTTTTCCGCCTGCTGGGCCAGCCGGTGGATATGACTGGTGGTGTCGAGCAGGGCGCTGTACTCCTTGGCTTTGATTTTGTTTTCCAGCAGCGCTTCGAGAATCGCTTCCTTTATATGCTGGTAATCTTTCTCCAGTTTTTTCATTGCCGCACGGCCTTCCAGCCCGCTACGGTCTTCTGTGATGGATACATCACACAGGTGCAGCAACTCGGACACATCGGCTTCAAATTTCAGCAGCTGGCGGCGCAGGGTCTCATCGCGGGTGCTGTTAATGATCTGGTGGGGTTCTTCCAGCGCCTGCGCCAGCCGGGCAACCTCGGCGTAATAACGGTTGATCCGCAGGGCGGAGGGCAGTACTTCACTGATCTCCTCGCTGATATTCTCCCGTGCCAGCTTGCGGTTAAAGCGGGCTATCTCGTGACTCAGGCCGAATATCTGGGTGCTCTGGCGTTCCATTTCGGCAGTTTGTCCGGCCTCGCTGCTCAGGGAAGCGCGGGCCATCGCCAGCGACTGATTCGCCATGTTGATCAGCTCCAGCCGCATCGCTTCAATGGCCAGCGGTGGGGTGGAGAGGATGGTTTTGTCCAGATAGGTAGAAAGCCCCTGTTTGGCAGAACGGGTTTTGAAGCGTTGTTTGAGCAGTTTTTCCATCCGGTCGGTCAGTGGCCACATCAGGATAACGCCAACCAGGTTAAACAGGGTATGGAACAGCGCCAGTGCGACGACATAATCAGCGCCAGAGGCGTCACCCTGCCAGAACAGGCCGATCAGAATCAGTGCCCCCAGCCCGACAGCCCCTGTCACCAGGTTGAATAGCACATGCGCAGCGGCGATACGTTTGGCATTGGCCGTGGCGGACAGGGCGACCATCACAGCGGTGGAGGTGGTACCCATATTGGCGCCGATCACCAGTGCCCCCGCACCCAGTAACGATACTGCACCGGAGGCAGCCAGTGACAGAGTAATCGCCATGGCAGCGGATGAGGATTGCAGCAGAAAAGTGAGGACAAAGCCGGCCAGTACAAACAGCAGCAGTGCTGGTATACCGTTACCGAGCTGGTCCAGCGGCAGGTTGCTTTCCAGCCCGGCAAAGCCATCTTTGAGGTAGCCCAGGCCGAGAAAGAACAGTCCAAAGCCTGCCAGAGCGAAGCCAAGATTGCCCATACGGCGGTCGCCACCGATCAGCTTGCCGATCATGCCGACGGCGATCATGGGCAACGCCAGTACGCCGATCTTTAGCTTGAAACCGATCATGGCGACCAGCCAGCCGGTCATGGTGGTGCCGATGTTGCAGCCATAGATTACGGCGATCGATTGTCCCAGGCTGAGTAGTCCGGCGTTGACGAAACCAATGGTGGCAACGGTCACAGCGGTGGATGATTGCACCAGCGCAGTGATCAGCGTCCCCGAGGCCAGGCCTCGCAGGCGAGATTCAGTGGCGGCGTTGAGTATTTTTTTCAGGGTGGGGCCTGCGGCGGTGCGCAGGCCAGAGGTCATCAGGTGCATGCCCAGGAGGAATAATCCAAGTCCCCCGGCAAGCTCGCCAAGTCGGCTCAATAACATAAAGTCGATCCTTAATTTACAGCTATTGCGTGCGTGTTGCTCTGAGAATATGCCTTATGCATCGGTACGTGCGACCACCCAGCCAACCACTTCTTTTACCTGATGTTGCAATAAAAGTCCGGTTATTTCTGCCAGGGTAGCGCCCGTGGTCATCACATCATCCACCACAGCGACGCGGGCGGGTAAGTCGCCCTTTACAGCAAAGCTGCCTTTGAGGTTCTGTTGCCGCTGACGGCGAGACAGATCCTTTTGCTGACCGGTATATCGCACCTTATGCAGGTGATGATCAGCGACGGGGGTACCCAGCGCTTTGCCCAGTTGCTTCGCTAGTAGTAATGCGTGGTTGACTCTGCGCGTGCGCAGCTTTTGCCGATCCATAGGGACCGGAATAATCAGATCAACCTGACGCTGATCAGGAGGGATCGCGTCAAGCAATAACTCTGCCAGTAACGGTATAAAGTGTAGCTGCTGTTGGTACTTTGCTCGGCTGATTAACTCATTTACGGGAAAATCATAGTGACAGGCGGCCTGAATCTGTTGCCAGCGGGGTGGTTCTTTCTGGCAGTGGCCGCAGGGGTGGGGGCTATCCAGCGCGCGGGGCAGGGCACAGCGCGGGCAACGGTGATCAAGCCAGGGCAGATCGTTGTAGCAGGCATGGCAGATCAGTGGTTCGCCGGGATGTAAATTACACACCAGGCATTGATTGTTAAGCAACCAGTTGTTGCCATCAAGATTGATCATTGGTTGACAGTTCCGTCTGTCATTTTATGATAGGTGGCTATTGCGGGCGTTTTGTCCGCGCAGCCATCTTAGAAGGGTGAGGGTGAGATGCAAGTGTCAGAGAAAGCACCGATTCGTAATAACTGGACTGAAGCTGAAGCACGTGAGTTGTTCCAGATGCCGTTTATGGACCTGATGTTCGAGGCGCAGCAGATTCACCGTCAGTACCACAAGCCGAATCAGGTGCAGGTCAGCACCCTGTGTTCCATTAAAACCGGTGCCTGCCCGGAAGACTGCAAATACTGCCCACAGAGTTCACGCTACAACACCGACCTGGATACCGAGCGGTTGATGAAGGTAAAAGCGGTGCTCAAAGAAGCCGCTGAAGCCAAAGCCAAAGGCGCGACCCGCTTCTGCATGGGCGCTGCGTGGAAATCACCCCGTGCCAAAGATATGCCTTACGTGCTGGAGATGATCCAGGGCGTGAAAGAGATGGGGATGGAAGCCTGCATGACGCTGGGTACGCTGGAGCAGGACCAGGCGAAAGATCTGGCAGATGCCGGGCTGGATTACTATAACCATAACCTGGATACCTCCCCTGAATTCTACGGCAGCATCATCACCACCCGCACCTATCAGGAACGGCTGGATACCCTGTCCAATGTGCGTGAAGCGGGCATGAAAGTCTGCTGTGGCGGCATCATGGGCATGGGCGAAGACGAGCGTGATCGTATCGGCCTGCTGATGACGCTGGCCAACATGGCCGAGCATCCAGAGTCGGTACCGATGAACATGCTGGTTAAGGTGGAAGGTACGCCGCTGGAAAACGTTGATGACCTGGAGCCATTCGACTTTATCCGTAGCATCGCTGTGGCCCGCATCATGATGCCCGCCTCCTCTGTACGTCTGTCGGCAGGTCGTACCAATATGAACGAGCAGATGCAGGCCCTGTGCTTTATGGCTGGTGCCAACTCCATCTTCTACGGCGAAAAACTGCTGACCACCGAAAACCCGGAAGCTGACTCCGACAGGCAGCTGTTCCGTAAACTGTCGATCAACTCCGAGCAGCATGAAGATGTCTCTGATGAAGCCCATGAGCAGGCGATTCTGCATAACATCCAGGCGGAAAAAGACGCTGGCTTCTTCACTGACGCTACGGCCAGCTGAACCATGTCCTTTGCTGAGCTAGGTGATGCCCTGCAGCAGCGCAAAGCGGACGCGCTTTATCGCGTCCGTCGCACGCTGGAAACGGCGCAGTCGCCGGAAGTGCGAGTGGATGGCAAGGATTACCTGGCCTTCTGTTCTAACGACTATCTGGGGCTGGCCAACCATCCGGATCTGGTTAATGCACTGAAAACGGCCGCCGACACTTACGGTGTCGGCGGTGGCGCATCCCATCTGGTGAACGGCCACAGTCGGCCTCATCACCAGCTGGAAGAGGCGCTGGCTGACTTTACCGGGCGGCAGCGGGTACTGCTGTTTTCCACCGGTTATATGGCCAATATTGGTGCGGTTAATGCCTTGCTGGATAAGCAGGATGCCATTTTCCAGGACCGGCTCAACCACGCCTCCCTGCTGGATGCCGGACTGCTGAGCGGGGCGCGCTTCCAGCGCTATCTGCATAACGACCCCGACAGCCTGGCTAAACGGCTGGCGAAAACCCAGGCCCGGCGCAAGCTGGTGGTCACCGATGGCGTTTTCAGCATGGACGGCGATGTGGCTGACCTGCCTGCTATCTGTGACACCGCTCGTGCTGCGGATGCCTGGGTAATGGTGGATGATGCCCATGGTTTTGGGTGCCTGGGACAGACTGGCGGCGGCTGTGTTGAGCAGTTCGGGCTGGGCGTAGAAGATGTACAGGTGCTGGTGGGGACGCTGGGCAAGGGCTTTGGCACCGCCGGGGCCTTTGTTGCCGGCTCTGAAACACTGATCGAAACCCTGATTCAGTATGCCCGTACCTACATCTACACCACCAGTATGCCGCCAGCCGTGGCCGCAGCGACCCTGGCCAGCCTGAAACTGCTACAGCGCGAGAACTGGCGGCGGGATAAGCTGAACAGCCTGATTGCACAGTTCCGGGCGGGGTGTGAGCAGCTGGGGCTGGAGCTGATGGACTCACCCACGCCAATCCAGCCGATTATGGTGGGTGAAGCGGATAAGGCGATGGCGATCAGCGCCGCACTGGAACAGCAGGGCATCTTTATCGGTGCAATCCGCCCGCCCACCGTCGCGGCAGGCAGTGCCCGATTGCGCGTTACTCTCAGCGCCCGCCATACTGAACAGCAAGTCGATCGTCTGCTGACCGCGCTGGACAGCGCTACCTCTTCACTCGGAATCTGATCATGAGTCTTTATCAACAGCGTCTTGCCCAGCCGGGCAAGCCGGAGCTGGTACTGCTGCACGGCTGGGGCATGAATGCCGAGGTCTGGCTGCCTTTGCTGGAGCCGCTGTCACAGCACTATTCACTGACCCTGTTTGACCTGCCCGGCCTTGGCCGCTCAGCCGCTGTGGCGGGTGAGTGTAGTGCCAGCGCACTGGCGACCAGCCTGCTGGCTGCGGCACCGGAGCAGGCCCACTGGCTGGGCTGGTCGCTGGGGGGCAATATCGCCGCGGCTGCGGCGGTACAGGCCCCGCAGCGGGTGCTGAGCCTGACCACCGTGGCCAGCAACCCCTGTTTTGTTCAGCGTCCAGACTGGCCTGCGGCCATGAGCGAAGACACCTTCACCGGCTTCCAGCAACTGCTGGCCAGCCAGCCTGCAAAAACTCTCAGTCGTTTTATCATGCTGCAGACCCAGGGCGGCACGGCCGCGCGGGAGATTCTGCGTCAGCTCAAAGCGTTGCTGAACATCGCTGAGCCTGCCGCGCTGGCCGACACCCTGGCACTGCTGGCGCAGGACCAGCGGGCGTTACTGGCCCAGCTGCGTTGCCCGTTACTGACGTTGTGGGGTGAGCAGGACTCGCTGGTGCCTCAGGCTGCAGTACAGGCAACACTGGCATTACAGCCGCAGCAGCAGAGTCGGGTTTACCGTGGTGCCGGCCACCTGCCATTTTTGTCGGATCAGGATGCCTTTATTGCGGACTTACACGCTTTCACCGAGGCTGCGGTATGAACCCGAACGAAGGGGTGATCAGTAAACGCCGGGTGGCAGAGTCGTTTAGCCGTTGTGCGGCCAGTTACGACAGCGTGGCGCAGCTGCAGCGTGATATTGGCCACCAGCTGCTGTCACGGCTGCCGGTGGACAGTCCACAGCGGCTGCTTGATCTGGGTTCCGGCACCGGCTACTTTGCCGACCAGTTGCGCAAAACTTATCCACATGCCTCGCTGTATTGTCTGGATATCGCTCAGGGAATGCTGGCCTACGCCCGCACCAACCGTCCGGTGGATAACTGTCACTGGCTCTGTGGCGATGCCGAGCAGTTACCGCTGGCAGACAATAGCATCGACCGGCTGTTTTCCAGCCTGGCAGTGCAGTGGTGCGAACGGCCAGAGCGCCTGTTTACTGAGATCCAGCGTAGCCTGGCGCCTGGGGGAGAGGCCTTTATCGCCACCCTGGGGCCAGATACACTGTATGAGCTGCGCGATGCCTGGGCGACGGTGGATAATGATACCCATGTGAACCGTTTTCTGCCGCTGGAACAGCTGACTGTGGATATCAGTGCCAGTGGTTTACAGCTGTGTGCAGCGCAGACTGATTATCAAATACTCTGTTATCCACAGCTGCGTGAGCTGACCTGCGAGTTAAAATACCTGGGTGCACACAATATGAATCAGGGCCAGCCCACCGGGCTGACCGGTCGGCAGCGGATTCTGGCGTTTAAAGCCGCCTATGAACAGTTCCGTGATGCTCAGGGGCAGCTGCCCGCCACTTATCAGGTTTACTATCTGCATCTGCGCAAGGAGCCATAATGGCCAGACATACGTTTTTTATCGCGGGCACGGATACCGATGCTGGCAAAACCGTGGTGACCGCGGGCCTGCTGGCGGCAGCCAATCAGCGGGGTCTGCGTACCCTGGGCCTGAAGCCGGTGGCAGCAGGCTGCGAACAGACTGAAGACGGCCTGCGTAACAGTGATGCACTGTTGCTACAACAGACGGCGTCGGTCAGCCTGAGTTACGACCAGGTTAACCCGGTTGCCTTTGAACCGTCCATTGCGCCGCACATCGCCGCGGTTAAAGCAGGCCGACAGTTGTCGGCGGACCGGCTTGCAGCGTTCTGCCGCGGTACGCTGATGCAGCCAGCCGATCTGGCGCTGATTGAAGGGGCGGGTGGCTGGCGGGTACCGCTGAACCCGCGTGAGATGTTGTCAGCGCTGCCAAAACAGCTGAATTGCCCGGTGATCCTGGTGGTAGGGATGAAGCTGGGTTGTATTAATCATGCTCTGCTGACTGCAGAAGCAATCGCCCGTGATGGCCTGAAAATGGTCGGCTGGGTAGCGAACCGGATTGACCCGCAGATGAATTCTTATCAAGAGAACCTGGACACCCTGGCAGGCTTTTTCCGCGCGCCATTGCTGGGTGAAGTGCCACATCTGGCGTCGCCAACCCCTGACAATATCGCCCAGTACTTGAATCTGGATCATCTTGGGCTGAATTTTGAGTGATTAAAAAGTGAACGAGCGGCCAGGCTGAGTTAAACTTGCCAGATACCAAACGCGCTGTATGGACAGAAATTGTAACTGAACGGACAGTGGCTAAGACTCAGCCCGCGGACACAGGTGACTTTTATGGATATCTCATCTTCTATCTCCTCTAGCTATGTTAACCATGACCAGCGCGGTTCGGCTGGGGCGGTTGATACTCAGAATGAGGGCCTGAAAAAGGATATACCCGGCAGCGTGGGTGATACCGTTACCATTCGTTCGGTGGACGCAGGTAAAGCTGCTGATCGTGCGGTGGATGCTGTTGCGCGTGGCGAGAAAGTCGAAAAAACCGACGGCCAGCCAGGCGCAGCGAAAGATACCACTCAGGCAGAGGCTAAGCCGGGTACTGAGCAGGCGCAGGCCAGTTCAGGGGAGCTGACGCCGGAAGAGACTCAGCTGGTGAGCCAGCTGGCTGCTCGCGAT
>JAIBDV010000062.1 GCA_024686055.1 Neptuniibacter sp. | reverse complement strand
CTGCCCAGGTACCAGTGGGGTCCCAGTCGCTGTTGAGCCGGCACGGGCTCAATGTACTGATCCAAAATGGCCGCAAGGCGCCAGGCGCGATTGAGGTGATGATTCAGGCTCTGACTTTCGTCGGCTTCAGTGATGCGGATACACAGCTCACCTTCGTCCTGCAGGCCCTGCAGAGCGGTTTCGACCCACAATTGCAGCTGCTGTTCGGCAGGCAGGCTGGCGTCGTCGATGGCGTACTGAACGTCAAGCTCAATGGTCATAGTTATGCATCACTTGAAGTTTCGGTGACGGCCTGGACAAGGGTCTGTTGCACCTGACGCTCGGCCTTGCGTTCAGCTTTGCGGGTTGCCTGACGTTGTTCTTCGGCGGCTTCAAAGCGGTCGTAGGCGCGCACAATGTGCTGTACCAGCGGGTGGCGCACCACGTCTTTGGCATTGAAGTGGGTAAAGCCGATCCCTTCAACACCGTCCAGCACCTGCATGGCGTGCAGTAAGCCCGATTGAGTGCCGCGCGGTAAATCCACCTGGGTTACGTCACCGGTGATCACGGCGGTGGTGCCAAAGCCGATACGGGTCAGGAACATTTTCATCTGTTCGCGGGTGGTGTTCTGGCTTTCATCGAGGATGACGAAGGAGCCATTGAGGGTACGGCCGCGCATATAGGCCAGCGGGGCAACTTCAATAATGTTGCGCTCCAGCAGCTTGGTAACCTTGTCAAAGCCGATCATCTCGTACAGAGCGTCGTACAGCGGGCGCAGGTAAGGGTCCACTTTCTGGCTCAGATCGCCAGGCAGGAAACCGAGTTTTTCACCGGCTTCGACCGCCGGGCGTACCAGCAGGATGCGATCGATCTCGTCGCGTTCCAGCGCTTCAACAGCGCAGGCAACGGCCAGGTAGGTTTTACCGGTACCGGCCGGGCCGATACCGAAATTGATATCGTGGCGGCGAATGGCCTGCACATATTTCTGCTGGTTTGGCCCGCGGGAGCGGATCAGTCCTTTGCGGGTGCGAATATCGGTACTGCTATCGACAATGTTCTCAGCGTCGCCAGCAACCTGTTGCTCGATGCCGGACTGCTGCAGGTACAGATGAACTTCGTCGGGGGTCAGCTGGTGGCCGGTGCTTGCCTGCTGGTACAGATCTTCCAGCATTGTCCCCACGACCCGGACGATTTCTGACTCGCCCTGCAGCTGGAACTGATTGCCGCGGTTATGAATGGCTACTGGCAGCCGGGTTTCGATCAGCTTCAGATGTTCATCCAGCAGCCCGCAGAGGCTGGCCAGGTAGTCCGGGTTGTCCGGTTGCAGAGTAAGTTGCAGCGTATGGGCGGTGTTCAAAAGTGCTCCTTTTTTCAGACTCAAGGTCTGCTGACCGCCGGGCGTACCCGGCAGGTCGGATTATTTTACAAAGTCGGCGTCCAGCTCGGAGCAACGCAGGGTGCCCAGTAACGAGTTGGTGTACGCATCGGCGATCTCGATATCGGCGAAGTGGCCGATAAGATCAGGATTATCACAGCGGAAGTTGACGACGCGGTTGTTCTCGGTACGACCCGACAGCTGGCCTGGGTCTTTACGGGAATAGCCGTTGACCAGAATACGCTGTACGGAACCGACCATGCGGCGGCTGATCGCCTGGGCCTGCTGGGTGATACGGTCCTGCAGGATGGCCAGCCGCTGTTTTTTGGTTTCTTCAGTGACATCATCCGGCAGATCAGAGGCCGGTGTGCCTGGGCGACGGCTGTAGACAAAGCTGTAGGACTGGTCCATCTCGACATCGTGGATCAGCTTCAGCGTCTGCTCAAAGTCGGCCTGGGTTTCCCCTGGGAAGCCTATGATGAAGTCGGAAGAGAAGGTGATGTCCGGGCGGATCTTCTTCAGTCGGCGCAGTTTGGATTTGTACTCCAGCGCTGTATGACCACGTTTCATCGCCATCAGGATACGGTCGGAACCGCTCTGTACTGGCAGGTGCAGGAAGCTGACCAGCTCGGGTACTTCGGCGTAAACCTCGATCAGCGCGTCGGTGAACTCAACGGGATGGCTGGTAGTGAAGCGGATACGATCGAGGCCATCAATGCCGGCCAGGGTGCGGATCAGCTCCGCCAGATCGGCGATATCGCCATCATGGGTGGCACCGCGATAGGCATTAACGTTCTGGCCCAGCAGGTTAACTTCGCGCACGCCCTGTTCGGCCAGCTCGACACATTCGCTGATCACATCATCCAGCGGGCGGCTGACTTCTTCACCACGGGTGTAAGGCACCACACAGAACGTGCAGTATTTGGAGCAGCCTTCCATCACTGATACCAGTGCTTCCGGGCCATCCACACTGGGTGCTGGCAGGTGGTCGAATTTTTCTACTTCAGGGAAGCTGACATCGACAATGCCGACCACACCGGTTTTGTTCTCTTCGATCATATCGGGCAGGCGGTGCAGGGTCTGCGGGCCGAAGATCATATCTACGTAGGGAGCGCGGCTGAGGATACTGTCCCCTTCCTGGCTGGCCACGCAACCACCGACGCCGATCACCAGATCGGGGTTCTTTTCTTTCAGTTTGCGCCAGCGGCCCAGCTGGTGGAATACTTTTTCCTGGGCCTTCTCGCGGATCGAACAGGTGTTAAGCAGCAGTACGTCAGCATCATCCGGGCTGTCGGTCAGCTCCAGCGCGTGGCTTTCGCCCAGCAGATCAGCCATCCGGGAGGAGTCGTACTCATTCATCTGGCAGCCATGAGTTTTAATAAACAGCTTTTTAGCCATTGTTCACCTGTATCGAACTTGAGGGGTTGTGCAAAGGACCGCGCATTATACTGGAACCTAACAGCAGCGACCAGAATTTAACCAGCCCGAAATAGCCCTGCCAGAGGTAGGGTTACGGCTCCTATTTTACCCGCTCCTGACGGGGCTGCGGGGGCTGCTGCTGGAAATCTGTTCATGTTGCTGACAGCGGGGTCTGTGGTTGAATAGTTGCGTCGGTTCCCCCATATCTGTGACATAACCGAAATATTTGATGGGAAGCTAAACCGCCATGGCCAGTGATGCGTCGATCTACCGCGTGACCTTTATCAACCAGGATAAGGTTTACGAACTTTACGCCCGGCACGTCTATCAAAGCGAAATGTGGGGTTTCCTGGAGCTTGAAGAGTTTGTCTTCGGCAGCCGTTCAGAGTTGCTGGTGGACCCAGGTGAGGAGAAACTGAAACAGGAATTTTCCGGGGTTAAACGCTCGTATGTGCCAATTCAGGCTATAGTTCGAATAGATGAGGTCGATAACGAAGGTATCGCCAAAATCTCTGATGCGAAAGGCACAGTCAGTGCTTTTCCTGTCTCCGTACCGCCGAAGAACTGATTCTCCGGTTTAGTACGCCGTATTTCTTTGTTGTTGTTCTCGGCCCCCGCACTGCGGGGGCCTTTTTTATGGGCGAAATATGAGGTTCGTCTGCATCTTTGGTCGCAGCCTGCCTGTATCAGTGTACTGATACGTATAGACTTCATCCCCTGATTCAGGCACCGATGACGGTGCCGTTACACAGGATGGATGGTGTGAAACTAATAATAAAAACAACAATGGCAGCGGCAGTACTGGCGGCCACGATGACAACTGTGCCTGCGCATGTGCAGGCCTCAGACGGGCTGTTGCAGCAGGCGCTGGGCGATAGTCTGGCAAAGACGGGCATCCGGGTGCGCGGCTGGGCTCAGGTGGGCGTGATCGCCAATAACAACAGCACGGATGATGTCTCAAAACAGGCGTTTCTCAACAGCGAGGAGGGGGCTAACCTCAACCAGCTGGCGCTGATGATCGAGAAACCACTGAAAAGTAACCTGCTGACCCGAATTACCCCGACCCCCGCGCCAATGCCCACCGAGATGGACTGGGGTTTCACCCTGACGGCTATCTATGGCAAAGACGCTCAGTTTTTCCTTACCGATGGTCTGGATGATGACTTTGGCGTGAATGCCGATGGTGATAGCAGTGATGAGGCCTTTACCCTGACTCAGGGGTTTCTGGAGTTCTACTTCCCGTTGCTGGGTGGTTCCAACCTGATGCTGGGGCTGTTCCACACTCCGCTGGAAAATGAGATCGGTTTTGCTGAAGCGGCCCCGGCCCCCACGGATTTTTACAGTCGCAGCTATGCCTTTATGCATGGTCCGGCCAAACATGCTGGTGCGCTGTATGCGTTCAAGCTGCCATCGGCGCCAGGTGAGTCGTTGTTAGGGGCTGAAATCGGTCTGGTGCGCGGCTGGAATAATCTGCAGGAACGTAACGGTGATCTGGACCTGATTGCCAACCTGCGCTGGCGCTCTGCGGACATGAAAAGCTGGCTCGACTGGGAAAACATTGTGGGTAACGGTGCCAATGACAGCTTTGCCGCCTGTGGCTGCGGTTCGCCCTATCCGGCCATTGCCGATAGTGATGGCGAGGCGAAGCGCTGGGCCAGTTACCTGACGTACAGCCGGGTAGTGGATGGACGCAATCGTGTTGCGCTGGAATTGACCGCTGGTGAACAGGAGAATGCTGCGCTGAATGGTGGGGTTGATGCCCAGTGGTACGGTGCCAATCTGAACTGGTATCACCGCGTGTCAGAGCAGCTGGTATGGAACACTCGACTGGAGTGGTTTAATTCTGAAGACCCAGCCAATGTGGTGATGACGGGTGCTGCGGCGGGTAAACCGCCGAGCCAGTGGAGCAGCGGTGAGTTTTATGCGCTGACCACCAATGTCAGCTGGAGCCCGCTGCCATCTTTGCGCATCCGCCCTGAACTGCGCTATGACGTTCAGCACAGTGATGGCCCGAACGCTTTTGCTGATGGCAGTCGCGACAGCCAGCTGATCGCGTCGCTGGATGCAACATTTTATTTCTGATTACTGGCTGCAGCGCCCTTAACGGGTGAGCCTTTAGCAGGCGCGGTCCCGCGCCTGCTGTTTCCCTTTTTGCCTGCCTGAGCGATCAGACCTGGAACCGTGAGATCAGCTCCCGCTGGTTCTGGGCGATACCGAGCAGGTCTTCACTGCTGGCGCTGACATCGCTGGCGCCTTCAGCAGTCTCGCTGGCAACACTGTTGATCTGTGCCAGCGTGCGGCTGACTTCTTCAACGGCCTGGTTCTGCTGGTTGGCAGCGGCTGAAATATTGCTGCTCATCGCACGGATATTAGCGATGCTGTGGTTCATGTCTCCCAGCGAGCCCTGGGAGGTGCTGGCGTGCTCGACACACTGCTGGGATTGCTGCACCGATTTCTGCATCACTGCGACCACCTGACCGATGCTGTTCTGCATGTTTTCCACCATCTCCTGAATTTCCTGGGTGGAATTCTGCGTCCGGCTGGCCAGCTCGCGTACCTCGTCGGCTACCACGGCAAAGCCACGGCCATGATCACCGGCGCGGGCGGCCTCGATCGCGGCGTTCAGGGCCAGCAGATTAGTCTGATCGGCAATCTCACCGATGGTATCCAGAATGCTGCCAATCTGAGTGGAATACTGTTCCAGCTGGTCGCTGTGGCCCATGGCTGCACTGATATCACCAGCCTGTTGTTCGATACTGCCCAGGGTACGCTGGACATACTTGTCCACATCCTGGCTCAGTTGCTCACAGCTCTGAATGGCATCCAGTGTGGTTTGTGTATGGGTGAAGACATCGTTGACCGTATCGGCCATCAGGGTGGCGGCATTGGCGGTCAGCGCCAGTTGCTGGCGCTGGTCTTCCATTGATTCGCGGGTCTGGTTACTGATGCCGGCGTTGCGCTCAGCCACTGTGCTGAGGTTTTGTGCGCCTTCGGATATCTGCCGCAGCAATACGCTGAGTTTGCTGACCACCTCGTTCATGGCGCTGCTGAGCTGACCAAACTCGTCTGTGCGACTGCAGTCAAAGGTGATTCGCAGATCACCCTCGGCAACATCGGAGAGCCGGGTGAGCATCTCGTTCAGCGGTCGGGAAATGGTACGCACGGTAATAAAGGCGATAAAGATCGCCAGTGCTGTCGCCCCAACCAGCAGGACGCTGATCATCTGGCGGCTGAGGCTGGTGGCATCATCGGCTTCGACTTTGGCTTTATGCATCTGCTGCGTACTGGTCTGGATAAAGTCGCGGGCACTGCCCTGCGCCTGGCTTAACAGATTGCGGGTTTGCGCCAGCTGTGTATCCAGCTGGTTGCGGGTCTGCCAGTTCTTGCGCATCAGCGCGACCAGTCCACTATCAGCGTAAAGTTGCTCATTGATATCACGAATGAGGACTTTGATACGGTTAGCTTTTGGGTCTGCCTTGCGGAATTTATCGTGAATGTTGCTCAGTTCACCCTGCTGGCTTTTCAGTGCCTGCTCCAGTACTGCAAAGTCACCTTTTTCTTTGAACAGGATCAGCTGATCCAGATGGCTGTTGAGGCTACGCAGTAATGCACGGGCATGGACAGGTCCATCACCGCCGTTATTGCGGGACAGGTATTGCTGGCCCCAGGTGGTGAGGGAGTTAGTCTGACGGCGAAAGCGGCTGTCTTTTTGGAGTACTCGCTGCTGTAACTTCAGAACTTCTACGTGCAGAGCCATTGCCTGGGCAGTCGCCTGACTGAAGGCCTGTTCGGCGTTGCGGCTTTGGGCCTGCAAATCCTGCAGATGAGGCTTGCTTTCTATATTTGGCGTGAGGCTGTCCAGCTGCTGACGTAAGTGTTGCATCTGACTATCAAACTCTGCCTGCAATTGTTTACGCTGGCGGGTGTCTGCATCAGTATCGGCAAGGAAATTGAGCAGCGCAATATTGGCGGCCTGCAGCGCGATCATCTGGTTATAACTGCCCAGCGCGGCGGGCAGAGAGCGGTCGGTGATTTCATGCAGTTTGCGGTTGATCTGGTCGGTTCCCCAGAGTCCACCGCCACCGACGACCATGATAAAAAGCACGAGTAAGGTAAAGCCCAGGGCGATCTTATGTGTCACCTTGCTAAACATGTCGGAGATCCTCCTCCTGGCGGTTTATTTTATTGTTATTCTGCGACTAACGTAGGGCAATCCTGAATCGGGTTCAATCCGGCTGTTCAAAAAAACAACGCTTGGCCCAGGTGGTTTAGCTATTCTGGTTCCATCGCAGGGTCAGCGTGGTCTGGCCTGGAGGCGGCAGTGGCTGGCAGCTGTGTAGTAGTTGCCGCACCACCTGATAGGTGTAGTCATAGGCGGTGGGGGTGTTGTTGAGTGTCGGCCCGGTGATGTTGAGCCGTTCAATTGTATGGGCCTGGATAAAGCCTTCCAGACAGCCTGCTGCCTGTGCTGGCGTCAGTGCTTCCATATCGATCAGCTTATAAGGGCGCTGCTGGCTGATGCAGTGCAAGAGCACTTGTTCCTGCAGGTTGAGTAATGAGGCGGGGTAAAAAATGGCGCTGGCGTCGCTGAACTCGACATTGGCCTGAGCACTGGTGATAGTTTCCTGCTCATTACTGAGCAGTTGATAGTGCTGGGCGATATGGCCATCTTCGGCGAGTCGGCCTCGCAGGCAGAAGCCCCCGTGATCGAAGTTACACCCAATAGCAGCATCGAGCGCTGCCCGCTCACTTCCCGCCTGGCCACTGCAGATTATCTGTTTCAGCATCCTGCCTGCTCCTGTCGTGTGATGGATAGGTCGTGTTGTCAGTGTAGAACCGGTTTTCAGAAAACGGGAACTTTTAGCTATGGTTGTTAAGGCATATAGCATGCTGATAACCGAGGGAAATCTATGAAGTACATTTTAATGACAGTTTCCGCCAGCCTTATTTTTTCTGCCGTGCTGCAGGCCGCCCCGCGTAATGGTGAGGTGAGGGAACAGGCTGATACGCTGGAAGTATGGAGCGAAGGCCGCAGCAACTGGGTGTCTGCCGAGCTGTTTTTTGCCGATGATCTGGCCAGCCTGAATGGGCCCACCTATGGCGCCACACACATTTACCCACCCTATGAACAGGTGCAGGAGTGGCAGACCCTGGTGGATGTATTATCCGATGGGCGTAGTTGCCCGATGGTGTTTTTCCACAATCGCTGGCGGCGGTTAGCGGATGTTCGGGCGCTTGATGTGCGGCTTCGCAATTACGGCGGTTGTAAGGATGTCTTTAAGGTACAAAACTGACGGGCAGGGGTGTGTATTTGGCTGCTAAGTCCGCCAGGTACTTTCTTATCGTAATCAGTCCAGCGATAGCAGTGTCTTGGACGGTTTACCCGGCACTTCCCGCGCCAGCCGTGGCAGCAGGTAGCCCGGCAGCTGGCTCTGCAGTTCACGAATCAGTGTCTGGGCGTCGCTGTCACTGATATCAAAATGCGCACTGCCCGCTACCGGATCCAGTACAAACAGATAGTAGGGCAGTACACCGGCGGCAAACAGTTTTTCACTCAGCTGCCGTAATGTTGCCACTTCATCATTGATCCCTTTTAACAGCACGGCCTGGTTGAGTACGGTAATCCGGGCTTGCTGCATTGGCACCAGGGCGTCTGCCAGCTGCTGATTGATTTCGTTCGGGTGATTGGCGTGTAACACCATCACCGCCTGTAACCGGGTGGCGGTCAGCGCGCTGATCAGCTCAGGGGTGATCCGCTGCGGGATGACCACTGGCAGGCGAGTGTGGAAACGCACCCGGCTCAGATGAGGAATGTCGGCCAGATCTTCCAGCATCGCCAGAATCCGCCGGTCCGGGGTGGCCAGCGGGTCACCGCCGGAGAACAGTACCTCATGGATACTGCTGTCAGCACGGATGTAATCCAGAATCGCCTGCCACTGTTCGGGCCCCAGTTTGTTGTCCTGATAGGGAAAGTGGCGGCGGAAACAGTAGCGACAGTTAATGGCGCAGGCCCCGGTGGTAATCAGCAGTACCCGGCCCTGGTATTTATGAATCAGGCCATCATGGGGGTTACTTTGCATCTCGGCCAGCGGGTCGGTGGTAAAGCCGGGCACCGGTTCCAGCTCAGCATCCAGTGGCAGTACCTGCTTTAATAGTGGGTCGTTAATATCCCCTTTGACCATCCTGTCGATAAACGGCTGCGGCACCCGTAATGGGAACTGCTGCGCTGCCCGGCGTGCCGGTTCAACCAGGCTGTCGGGCAGGTCGAGCAGACGGATCAGTTGTGCCGGGTCACTGATGGCATTAGACAGGTGCTGTTGCCAGCGGTCGGTCAGAGGTTGCATGGGCTATCTCGCTGAAAAACTGGCGCGCATTGTTGCTGGCTGCCAGCGTACTGTCAATTTTGCCGGTGTCAGCAGAGTGTTAAGTGGCCTGGGGGCAGGCTGATTTTGCGCCACCGCCGCATTGCAGTAGAATACGGGCCATTGTGGCGCTGTCGGCAGTCGACAGGCCCGTATGTTAACTGGATTTGAAGAGCACTATGGCTAACCACGCAAGTAACCAATTCAAGAATGGCCTCAAGGTCATGATCGACGGCGACCCATGTTCCATGGTGGATGTGGAGTTTGTAAAACCAGGTAAAGGCCAGGCATTCACGCGGGTAAAACTGCGTAACCTGCTGACCGGCCGTATCTGGGAACGTACCTTCAAATCTAACGAAAGCGTTGAAGGTGCGGATGTAATGGACACCGATATGGAGTATTCCTACTTCGACGGTGAGCTGTGGTACTTCATGGACCCGAACACCTTCGAACAGTTCGGTGCCGATGCCAATGCAGTCGGCGACACGAAAAAGTGGCTCAAAGAGCAGGACAAAGTGATGGTTACCCTGTTTAACGGTAACCCGATTTCTGTCACGCCAGGCAACTTCGTTGAGCTGGAAGTGGCGGAAACTGACCCGGGCCTGAAAGGCGATACGGCGCAGGGCGGCTCCAAGCCTGCCATCCTGACCACCGGTGCGATGGTGCGTGTACCACTGTTTATCAACCAGGGCGAAGTCCTGAAGATTGATACCCGTACCGGCGAATACGTATCCCGCGCGTAACCACCGGTTACACCCGCTAAAAACGGCAGCCTCGGCTGCCGTTTTTCGTTTTCATCTGCTGACTGTTCCTGTTTAAGCCTCTGTATCTGGAAGACCCCTATGACTGACTGGCAACCCACCGCCCCGATTGAAAACCTGCGCCGCCGTGGTGTGATTCTGGCGCAGATCCGCCAGTTCTTTACTCAGCGTGATGTACTGGAAGTTGAAGTGCCGCTGATGTCGCACTGCGCAGTGAGTGACCCGTTTATTGACAGCATCGAGGTGGCCTACCGGCCTTTTCCTGAGTCCGAGGCGCAGGCGCTGTACCTGCAGACCTCGCCCGAGTATGCATTGAAGCGGTTGCTGTGTGCAGGCAGCGGAGCGATTTATCAGCTGGGTAAGGCGTTTCGTAACGGTGAGAGTGGCCGGCGGCATAATCCTGAGTTCACCATGCTGGAATGGTACCGGCCAGGCTTTGATGAGCAGCAGCTGATGGACGAAGTGGCTGAGCTGGTGATGCCGATACTGGCTGTGGATAAGATTGAGCGACTGAGTTATCAACAGGTGTTTGAGCGCTATCTGGGCCTGAACCCCCATACCGTCAGCCTGGATGAACTGAAGGTGGAGACCCGCCGTCATGTTGATCTGGCGATGGATGATGATGACCGTGACAGCTGGCTGAACCTGCTGATGTCTCATGTGATTGAGCCGCAACTGGCCGAATTGGGAGCGGTATTTGTTTGTGATTACCCGGCCAGCCAGGCAGCGCTGGCGAAAGTGCGTGAGGATGCCAGTGGTCGACCGGTAGCGACCCGGTTTGAGCTGTTTGTCAACGGCATCGAG